>JAAXTT010000049.1 GCA_013336365.1 Peptococcaceae bacterium | reverse complement strand
AGGTAATTGAGGAAGCACCATCTACAGCTCTGAATGATAAGCTGAGAAGTGAAATGGGTGAGGCGGCAATAAAGGCGGCAAGTGCAGTTCATTATTGCGGGGCCGGAACTATAGAGTTTCTCCTTGACGATGATGGTAGATATTATTTTATTGAGATGAATACTCGTATTCAGGTGGAGCATCCAATAACAGAAATGATTACCGGTATAGATTTAATCAAGGAGCAGATTTTAGTTGCTTCCGGAGAGAGCTTGGCGGTGACTCAAAAGGATGTCGAAATCCGTGGCTGGGCTCTGGAATGCAGAATAAATGCAGAGGATCCTGCCAATGATTTTATGCCCTGTCCGGGAATTATTACTAAATATGTTCCTCCGGGAGGTCCGGGTATAAGAGTTGACAGCGCAGCCTTTCAAGGCTGGAATATCCCTCACTATTATGATTCAATGCTTGGGAAGCTTATAACCTGGGGACAGGACAGGGAGGAAGCAGTGGCAAGGATGGCCAGGGCATTAGATGAGTTTATTATTGAAGGAGTAAAGACAACTATTCCTTTTCATAAAATTGTATTAAAGAATAAACATTTTTTACGAGGGGATATTGATACCGGTTTTATTGAAAAACATATATTTAAGTAGTTTGAGGATGCCGGAATTCAAAAAAAGGATGTAATTATTCTTAATTAATGAGTCCCGGCATATTTTTTTAGATTATATTCTTAACTGATTAGGCAATATTTCGATTCCAGCGCCTTAACCAGTAAGGTAATAGTGTTATTGCAGGGTGTCGGTATTCCAGTTTTTATTCCTGCATTTATAATGGCACCATTTATATAATCTATTTCTGTTTTTTTCCTGTGATCTAAATCCTGAAGCATGGAAGAGCGGTTTTCACCTGTTGCCCTGGCCACAGATATAACCTTTTCCAAGGGATTATCATAGGGCAGGGTTATTTTTAAACGCTTTGCTACAGCAACCCCTTCATTGACCAAGGATTTCATCAGCGACAAGGTTTCCTCTCTTTCAATAAGCCAGCCATTATTAACTCCACAAATGGCAGTCAGGGCATTAATCCCGGCATTAATCAACACTTTACCCCACAGTAGTCCGGTAACATCATTGGTGACACGGGTAATCAGTCCGCAGCTACTTAATACTGTCGCAATATCCTCAGCAAACCAAGGTCCACTAAAAGGACCGATTACAGTTTCTCCCGAGCCTCCATATTTAATATGTCCCGGTCCGATTATGGCGGACCCATGGGCAGTTGTTCCGGCAAGAAGCTTAACATTTCCCAAGGTTTTTATAATCTGTTCAGCATTTCCCAAGCCATTTTGCAGAGTCAAAATTCTTGTGTCGGGACCAAGAAGATTCTTGATGTTTGCTACAGCTTCCTCAGTTTGATAAGACTTGACCATAACAATAACAAGATCCTGAATTCCTAAGGTTTCTGAGGAGGTAACCCCTTTAATTTTGACAAAGGTAGTATTATTGCCCTGATCTATTTTTAAACCATAGTTATTTATATTATCAATGTGCTCAGCCCATCTGTTGATCAGGGTTACATTGTTTAGTCCCACTGACAGTCTTGCCCCAATAAAGGAACCAATTGCGCCGGCACCCAAAATTGCAATATTCAATAGCTAAAAGCCTCCTAATAATGATAATTGAAAATTTATTTGTATATTGCTATTTCTCATGGTAATTTAAAAATCCTTTCATGGCGGGTAATTTTTTTCCAACAGTCTTATAAGTTTTGAGACACTAATGCCTGGTTTGATAATGGAAAGTTCATCTGATATAATTAGGAAGATGTTAAATAGGTGAAGGGAGGCTTCATTATGGATGAGTCAGTCAAGGACCACATTATAAAGGATGAAATAACCAGTTTAGGTGCAATCAAAATAGCTGATGATGTGGTAAAAATAATAGCCGGTCTGGCTACAACTGAAGTTCCCGGAGTGGTAGCAATGAGTAGTGGTGTTGTAGGTGGAATTGCAGAAATGCTCGGTCGTAAAAATATGTCAAAAGGGGTTAAGGTGGAGGTAGGAGAAAAGGAAGCTGCTGTTGATACCTTTGTAATTGTCGAGTTTGGCACCAGAATTCCTGATGTGGCAGCAAAAATCCAGGAAAATGTTAAGAAATCAATTGAAAATATGACCGGGTTGGAAGTAATTGAGGTTAATGTACATATTCAAGGGGTAGTGTTCTCTCATGAGGTTAGAGAGGAAGACCACAAGGTTAAGTAACTCAGCCTTGATAGTTATGGTCAATAAATGTAGGATTAAAAAATCAACAAGCTGACTAAATAAAATTTTCTGGGTGATAAAGTTGGTTGTTTGTCGCCTGTAATCCGGGAGGAAGACTATGAGTAGAAGACAGGCCAGGGAAACAGCTTTACAGTCCTTATATCAGCTTGATGTTGATAACTCGGAGATTGATCCTGTCATCGATTATATTGCAGAAATGAATTTCTTGCCTGCAGAGGATTTTGATTTTATGAAGGATTTGGTCTGCGGGTCAAAAAACAACGAAAAAGAGATAGACATGATAATTGCTCATCTGAGCAGGGATTGGGATATAAAGCGACTTGCCCGAGTTGACCATAATATAATGAGAATGGCCATATATGAGATAAAATTTCGCAAGGATATTCCCTTCAGTGTAAGCATAAATGAAGCAGTTGAGCTGGCAAAGATTTTTGGCGGTGAGGATTCCGGAAGATTTGTAAATGGTATTTTAGCTAAGGTTGATTGTCCATCTGAAAAGGCTGAGGATAATCAGGGAGATATTTCAGGAAGTGAAACGACGGGCTGTATTTGAGGGGGAGTCCAACAGGCTCTCCTTTAAAATATAAGGAAATGATGTGAATAAATGTATAAAATTATTGAAAAACAGATTTTCTCAGAGGTTACAAAGCTTTTGTCTGTATATGCTCCCAAAATTGCTAAAAGCTGTCGTCCAGGACAGTTTGTTATGATAAGAATTGATGAAAAGGGTGAGAGGATTCCTCTTACTATTGCTGACTTTGATCCTGAAAAAGGAACTATAAGTCTGGTTTTTCAAGAAATAGGGAAATCTACCCAGCAGCTTGGAGCTTTGGAACAAGGAGAATTTATCAAGGATGTGGCCGGACCCTTGGGTCACCCTACGCATATTTTTGATTCAGGCACAGTAATTCTGGTTGGCGGAGGGGTGGGAGTAGCGCCTATTTATCCTATAGCCAGAGAATTTAAGAAAGCCGGCTGTAATGTTATCGGGATTATTGGGGCAAGAAATAAGGAGCTGTTATTTTGGGAAGAAAAAATGTCAGCTGCTTGCAATAGTCTTTACATAACAACCGATGATGGCTCATATGTTCGAAAAGGCTTTGTTACTGATGTAATGAAGGAGTTAATAGAGGAAATAGGCAAGGAAAATATTGCGCTGATTATGGCCATTGGTCCTCAGCCAATGATGAGAGCCTGTTGTAATTTATCAAAGGGTTATGAAATCAGGACCCTGGTCAGCCTTAATGCATTGATGGTTGATGGTACCGGCATGTGTGGGTGCTGCAGGGTTTCTGTGGGAGGTTCAACAAAGTTTGTTTGTGTAGATGGACCTGAATTTGATGGACATCAGGTTGATTGGCTGGAGCTTTATCGCCGTAGCACTTATTTTTGTGATGAGGAAAAATCCGCCAAGGATATTTATAATTCTGAAAAGGGAAACCATGCTTGCGGTTGTGGAGGAATACAATGACGGAAAAGAAAAAAACGGGAATAAAGATTATTCCCAGTAAAAACCCGATGCCCTTACAGGACCATAAGCTTAGAGCAAGTAATTTTGATGAGGTTGCTCTGGGATATGATTACGAAACTGCAGTAGCAGAAGCGTCTCGATGTCTTCAATGTAAAAATGCACCATGCAGTCGTGGTTGCCCGGTAGAAATCGATATTCCCGAGTTTTTAAGACTTGCTGCTCTGGGAAATTTCAAGGCTGCAATAAGTAAAATAAAAGAGAAAAATACTCTCCCCGGTGTTTGTGGTCGGGTTTGTCCTCAGGAGAGCCAGTGTGAAAAGGACTGTACCTTGGGGATAAAGCATCAGCCTGTTTCAATAGGCCGGGTGGAGAGGTTCTGTGCTGATTTTGAGCTGGCAGATAAAGAAGATAAAATAACAAACAAATTAATTCCACCTTCCTCAGGATATAAGGTAGCAATTGTTGGCTCCGGACCGGCGGGATTGACCTGTGCTGCTGACCTTGCCAAGGAAGGCCACAGAGTCACCGTTTTTGAAGCATTACATGTAGCCGGTGGTGTTTTAATGTATGGTATCCCGGAATTCCGTCTGCCAAAGGGAATTGTAGAGGCAGAGGTGAAAAATGTTGTTGATCTGGGAGTAGAAATAGAGCTGAATTCTGTGGTAGGAAGATTGGTTACTATTGACCAATTATTGGATGAGGAAGGCTACAATGCTGTATTTATCGGAACCGGTGCCGGTTTGCCTTACTTTATGGGAATCCCGGGAGAGAATTTATGCGGAGTATATTCTGCCAACGAATTTTTGACAAGAACCAATCTGATGAAGGCCTATCTATTCCCCCAGTGGGACACTCCTATTAAAATCGGCAAAAGGGTTGTTGTGCTGGGTGGTGGCAATGTGGCTATGGATGCAGCCAGGACAGCCCTGCGATTGGGTGCTGAGGAGTCCATAATAGTCTACAGAAGATCAGAAAAGGAGCTGCCGGCAAGAGCAGAAGAGGTTGAGCATGCCTATGAAGAAGGGGTAAAGTTTTATTATCTTACCAATCCTGTCAAGCTTCTTGGCGATGAAGATGGCATTGTTTCCGGGATGGAATGCTTGAAATATGAGCTTGGAGAGCCGGATGCGACGGGCCGAAGAAGCCCAATAGCTGTAAAAGGCTCTGAACATATCATTGAGGCTGATACCATAGTGGTTGCCATCGGCCAGGGTCCAAACGAACTTGTACCCATGACAACAAAAGGACTTGAAACCAATAAAAAAGGCAATATTATTGCTGATCCCGAAACAGGAGCAACCTCAAGACCCGGAGTTTTTGCCGGTGGAGATGTTGTGACCGGGGCGGCAACTGTAATCCTAGCCATGGGAGCAGGTAAGCTGGGTGCAAAATCTATTCATGAATATTTACTAAACAGTAAAATAGATAAACCACTAGGAAGGGAAGGTAATTAGAATGACTGCAAAAATTATTTCAGGTACTGAGGTAGCAAGACAAATAAGAGAGGAAATATTAACAGAAGTAAAGGCCCTGGAGAAAATGTATAATAAAACCCCTGGACTGGTAACAATTCTGGTCGGAGAAAATCCTGCTTCAGTGAGCTATGTGACAGGAAAACAAAAAACCGCTAAGGAACTGGGTTTCCATTCAATTCAGGATAATCAGCCCATGGATATATCAGAAGAGGATTTGCTTAATTTAATAGAAAAATATAATAATGATGACAGTATTAACGGAATATTAGTCCAGCTTCCGTTACCCAAGCATATTAATGAGACAAAGGTTCTTTATGCAATAAATCCTGACAAGGATGTGGATGCCTTTCACCCTGTCAATGTGGGAAGACTGGTAATCGGAGAAGGAGTCTTTTTACCTTGCACACCGGCAGGTATTCAGGAGCTGCTGGTCAGAGGAGGAGTTGAAACAAGTGGGGCTCATGTGGTTGTAGTGGGCAGAAGCAATATTGTTGGCAAGCCGATTGCCAATATTATGCTGCAAAAGGACAAGGGGGCCAATTCCACAGTAACAGTGGTTCACACAGGAACCAAGGATATTGCTAAATATACAAGGATGGCAGATATTCTTATTGTCGCAGCTGGAAGACCAAACTATATTACTGCAGATATGGTAAAGGAAGGTGCGGCAGTAATAGATGTTGGAGTTAACAGAATTGGAACAACTCCTGAAGGTAAGGCTAAATTGGCAGGAGATGTGGATTTTGAGAATGTAAAAGAAAAGGCCGGTATTATAACTCCGGTTCCCGGCGGAGTAGGTCCGATGACTATTACGATGCTAATGAAAAACACTTTGGCGGCCTTTAAGCTTTCTGTAAATAAATAAATTGGTTGAATATATCGGCAGACCTCCGGTTTGGGGGTCTGTTGTCATATCTGAAGAAATATCTTTTAAAAATAGAGGGGAGGCAGTCAATGAGGACACTGACAGTAGCAGAGCTGACCAGACATATTAAAGCGCTGATGGAAAGTGACGGGATGCTGGCGAGTTTTTGGATAAAGGGTGAAATATCTAATTACAGACCTGCTTCCAGCGGTCATATTTACTTTACCTTAAAAGATGATTTCAGCAGCATCCGCTCGGTGTTCTTTAGATCAAAGTCTGCCCGACTCTTATTTAACCCGGAAAATGGTATGTCTGTGAGAATAAGAGGATATGTTTCTTTATATGAGAGAGATGGAAGCTACCAGTTATATGTTGAAGAAATGGAGCCGGATGGTTTGGGAGCCCTGCATCTGGCTTTTGAGCAGCTTAAGGCAAAGCTTTATCTGGAAGGACTTTTTGATGCTGACAGAAAAAAGACAATTCCTTGGCTCCCCAAGACTGTCGGCATAGTAACTTCTCCAACAGGTGCTGCGGTCAGGGATATTATTGAAATTATAAGTCGACGATGGCCCGGGATGAAGATTATTATCAAACCTGTTAGTGTTCAGGGAGACAGTTCATCCGGTGAAATATCCCGGGCAATAGGAATGCTTAATCAGCATAAATTAGTAGATGTTATTATTGTCGGTAGAGGAGGAGGCTCAATTGAGGAGCTTTGGTCCTTTAATACTGAGGAGGTTGCCAGAAGTATAGGCGCTTCCTCGATACCGGTAATATCAGCTGTAGGTCATGAAACGGATTATACAATTGCAGACATGGTTGCTGATTTAAGAGCACCAACACCTTCAGCTGCAGCGGAGCTGGCAGTACCGGTCAAGAATGAGGTCTGCCATATAATAGAGAGATATCAGCTCAGGATGGCAAGGGCAGTTGACGACAGAATTGCCAATAATAAATTGCGATTGGATAATTGTCTTCAAAGCCAGGCATTTCGGCGCCCGGTAGAAAATATTTGCGGCACCAGGGGTCTTGCTTTAGATTACTTAATAAGTAGATTCCTAAAAACGACAGATGAGTCGATAAACAAGCAAGAATCAATATTCAATACCCTTGTTGGGCAGCTTAATGCCCTTAGTCCCCTGGCGACCATGTCCAGAGGATACTCTATATGCAAGGATGAAAAATCCGGGGAGATCATCAGGAACTCAAATAAATTGACGCCGGGGGATATATTGAGAATCGATTTGCATAAAGGACGCCTTAGGTGCCGGTTTATAGAAAGTATTGAAAATTAAGTCATAATCCTCTTGCAACAAGGAATATTTAACCAAAGATATTCCTTGTTGGTAAATAGCTGTTCACAATATCCAATATTGGATATAATTAGGTCATGATTTGTTTGGATGTGATTGATTGATAGAGGAAACACCCAGATACAATGTATATTCAAAATATCTTGCCAAGCATTTTGGAGGCAAGGTATATAAGCTACCTGTGAATTTACCGGGGACCTGTCCCAACAGAAATGGTGATTTAGGTGTTGGAGGTTGCATATTTTGCGATGAAACAGGAGCCGGTTTTCAGTGTTTACCCAGTACCTTAACAGTTATAAGCCAAATTGAAGAGAACAAGCGGTTTTTCATAAAGCGATTTGGTGCTGAAAAATTTATTATTTATTTTCAAGCCTTTACCAACACTTACATGCCCTTATCTCTTTTCAAGGACTATATTCGCAGTGCCTGTACCGAAGACGTGGTGGGAATCTCTATTTCTACCCGACCGGATTGTATAAATGACAGTTATTTGGAATTTTTACAAAAGCTAAAGAAGGAAAAGAACATAACTATAGATATAGAATTAGGCTTGCAGACAGTTAATTACCATACTCTGCAAAGGGTTAACAGAGGACATGGTCTGGCTGAGTTTATAGATGCAGCACTGAGAATCCAAAGAATGGGTATGGATGTATGTGCCCATATAATCTTGAATCTTCCTTGGGACAATAAATTGGATGTTGTTGAAAATGCAAAAATCATATCTGCTTTGAAGATCAAATATGTAAAGCTACATTCACTTTATGTTGTGGAAGGAACCTCGTTGGGAGAAATGTATAAGAATAATGAAATACAAATCATTTCTCTGGAGGAATATATTGATTGGGTAATTCTCTTTTTAGAGCATCTTGATCCTGATATTATAATTCAGAGATTAGTTGGCAAGGGTCCGCAGGAAAGTCTTCTTTTTTCAAACTGGCAGACCAGCTGGTGGAAGATTAAACAAATGATTGAGGATTCAATGTTGGACAAGGACACAAGACAAGGTAAACACTTTGATTATTTAAATGGATCGGCAATAATAAACGCCGGATTTAACAAGTGCTGACTGGGGGGCAGATAATTGGCTAAGAAAAAACTGGTTTTTGAGGATGCTATCAAAAGACTGGATCAAATAGTAAAAGAGCTTGAGGATGGCCAGCTGTCTTTGGAGAAATCATTGCAGCTTTTTACTGAGGGGATTGAAATCAGTAAATTCTGTCAAGAGTCTTTGGAAGATGCCGAGAAAAGAATTTACGAGCTTACCAAGGATGCTAAATTGGTGGATTTTAAAGACAACGAAATGTAGAGAGGTGTAGAGTGGATTTTATATCTGAGTTTAAAGAAAAAACGGCGCGTGTTAACAGAGCATTGGAAATGCTTTTACCAAAAGCTGAGGTTTATCCTGAGGTCATTCATCAGGCTATTCGCTATAGTGTTTTCGCCGGGGGTAAGAGAATAAGGCCGGTATTGACCTTAGCTGCCGCAGAGCTACTTAAGGGTGACCTTGATTTAATAATGCCGGCGGCTTGTGCTCTAGAGCTGATTCACACCTATACTCTGGTTCATGATGACCTTCCTGCTATGGATAATGATGATTTGAGAAGAGGAATGCCAACCTGTCATATAAAATTCGGTGAGGACATGGCAATATTGGCAGGAGATGCTCTTCAGAGCATGGCTTTTGAGCTTTTGACCAAAATAGAAATCGGGGAAAATATCTCAGCAGAACAGCTACTTCTGGCAATTAGGGAACTGGCTCAGGCAATCGGCACAAAGGGAGTGATAGGTGGGCAGGTAGTTGACACTATTTCTGCTGCCAATATTATAGATAAAAAAACCTTGGAATATATTCATCAAAACAAAACCGGTGCGCTTATAGGAGTTGCAGTCAGAATCGGTGCAATTTTAGCCTGTGCCGGAAGGGAAAATATAGAAAGGCTGGATGGATATTCCAAGCATTTGGGAATGGTCTTCCAGATTACTGATGATATTCTGGATGTTACTGCCAGTGAAAAGGTACTTGGCAAGCCCTCAGGAAGCGATATAAGAAATAACAAGGGAACATTTCCTTCATTATATGGGATTGACGAGGCGGGAAAAATGGCAGCAGAAGAAGC
>JAAXTT010000161.1 GCA_013336365.1 Peptococcaceae bacterium | reverse complement strand
TGTTCTGCCGGATACATCATAAACCGGGTTCACTTCATTAAGATCAAACCCAACTATATTTAAATCCTTTGTCATATACATTGCTTCCAGCAACTCAGCACTTGTACAGCCACAGACCTCCGGAGCACCGGTCCCGGGAGCATAAGCAGGGTCTACTACGTCAATATCCAGAGTAATATAGACCGGTCGATCCTTGATAATATTTACTATTTCCCTCATTGGTTCAACAACTGCTTCCGGATATACGTTGGAATTTTCCTGTCCATATTTGACTTCTTCCTTAACACAGGACCTGATACCGATCTGATAAAGATTTTTTTTACCCACCACTTCAACGACTCTACGCATAACTGTAGCATGAGACAATCGCTCTCCCAAAAAATCATCCTGAAGATCTGCATGAGCATCCAGCTGTATTACAGCTAGATTTTCATATTTAGCAGCGGCTGCCTGAACTAAGGGAAGGGTTATAAGGTGCTCCCCGCCTAAAAATATAGGAATTTTACCGTCATTAATTATTTTATCCGCAGTTTCCTTCATCATATCTAAGCTTTTACTGACATTGCCAATGGGCAAGCTAAGGTCTCCGGCATCAAAAAAATTAGTTTCTCCCAGCTCAAGACCAAGCTTTGGGCTGTAATCCTCCATCCACCAAGAGGTAGCTCTGATTTCTCTGGGACCGTGACGTGTCCCGGTCTTTACCGTAACAGTGCTGTCCATGGGCGCACCTACTATAACCATTTGGGCATTTTTATAGTCATCCTGAGCACCCATAAAACGCCAAAATTTTTCTGAATCCAATGACATCATAGTAATCACCTTTTTCTTTTATTTAGCCAATAAAAAAAGCATCCTGTCAGAGAGCGTTTGCTCTTCTTCCAGGATGCTCTCTTGTTTTACTTATGGTCTATATCTTACAATCCAAGGGTTGCTACCATTACAGCCTTAATGGTATGCATTCTATTTTCTGCCTGATCCCAAACGATAGATGCATCAGACTCAAATACTTCCTCTGATACTTCCATGCTCTCTAAGCCGTACTTTTGGAAGATTTCCTCACCGATGATTGTTTCCCTGTTGTGGAAAGCAGGCAAGCAATGGAGGAACTTAGTATTAGGATTGCCGGTCTTCTTCATCATTTGAGCATTTACCTGATATGGGGTCAAAAGCTTGATTCTTTCTACCCATACGGAATCTGCCTCGCCCATAGATACCCAAACGTCAGTGTAAATGTAGTCAACACCTTTAACGCCTTCGTCTACGTTATCAGTAATCATGATTCTTGCACCGGTCTTGGCTGCATATTCCTGAGCAACCTTAACCAATTCAGGGTCTGGCTGGAGATTCTTAGGAGCAACTGAACGGAACTCCATACCCAGCATTGCAGCACCGATCAACAATGAGTTACCAACGTTGTTTCTTGCATCACCAACATAGGCAAAAGCAATTTCACTAAGGTTTTTCTCAGTGTTTTCCATCATGGTCAGAACATCTGCCAACATCTGGGTAGGATGCCAATCATCAGTAAGACCGTTCCATACTGGGACGCCGGCAAACTCACCAAGCTCATCACAGAAGGACTGCTTGGAACCACGATATTCAATACCATCATACATTCTGCCCAATACTCTTGCAGTATCCTTAATTGATTCTTTTTTGCCCATCTGGGAGCTGGTAGGATCAAGATAGGTAACACCTGCGCCCTGATCGTAAGCTGCTACTTCAAAAGCACATCTGGTTCTGGTTGAGGTTTTTTCAAAAATCAAAGCAACATTTTTGCCCTTCAGAAGCTGCTGCTCAGTACCTGCATATTTTGCTCTTTTCAAATCTCTGGAAAGATCCAACAGGAAACGAAGCTCTGTAGGGGTGAAATCCAATTCCTTAATGTAATTTCTGTTTCTGATATTAAACGCCATTTTAAAAATTCCTCCTCTTATAATTTTAAAATAATTTATCTAATAAAGTCATTGCTTTATTATTCAGATGGTTTATGGGGTAATTCTGGTACCGGTTTTTCCTTCCATTGCCTCATCTACCTTATGAAGTGAGGTAATGATGGCATCTTTGCCGGTATCCTTAACAAAGCGCATGCAGGCCATAACCTTAGGACCCATTGAGCCCTTCATAAAGTGACCGTCATTGTAGTATTTTTCCATTTCAGCTAAGGTAACAGTTCCAAGCTCTTTTTGATCGGGCTTGCCATAATTCAAACAAGCTTTTTCCACGTCAGTGAGGATAACAAACTTATCAGCATTAACTACCTTGCTGAGAACTACTCCACCAAGATCCTTGTCGATAACTGCATCCACTCCGACAATGTTGCCAGTTTCATCTCTTCTTACAGGTATTCCTCCACCACCGTCTGCAACCACTATAAAACCATTATTAACCAAGGTTGCAATAGCTTCGCTTTCGATGATTTCAATAGGATCGGGAGAAGGAACAACTCTCCTCCAGCCTTTTTCTGCACCAGGCTTAACTTCCTTGATTGTATAGCCCATTTCATCCTTAAGCTTGTGTGCTTCTTCCTTGGTGTAGAAAACACCTACCGGCTTAGAAGGATCCTTAAAATCAGGATCATCGTTGCTGATCATCATTTGGGTAACTACTGCCGCTACCTTTTTGTTGATATTCATTTTTTCAAGGTGATGCTGCAATCTGTTGGCCATCATCCAGCCAACCTGACCCTGGGTCATTGCTCCACATATAAACATAGTCTGGGCAGGCACAAGCTCCTTGCCAGCCTCCATTTGCACCATCAAATCTCCAACCTGTGGGCCATTACCATGGGTTACTACTACCTGGTTGCCAGCCTTGATAAGCTTGGCAATCTGGGAGGTAGTCACACTTACATTTTCAAGCTGCTCAGCAGTGGTTCCCTTCTGATGACCTTGACAGATGGCGTTACCGCCAAGAGCTACTACAATAATCTCTCCAGCCATTTCTTCCTCTCCTTTTAACTTCATATTTTTTTCTGAAAAATATTGTGCTCAAGCTTTATATTCAACAATACTTAACATTTCTGTTAAACATAGTTTTTAGAAGCCCTTAAAGCTTCTAATATATGTATACCATTTTTTTTTAGGATTCAGGTTTAAGCATATTATGCTTAAACCTGAACCTTTTTTCTAAGTTAACAAGACCTATTTATCTTAGTGTGATCCTGAAAGCACCTGTTCTTCAGTTGGTGACTCGAAGTTAACATGATGCATAGGAGGTGATGACTTTTGGGTCATCATGCTTACAGGAACCATTACCAGCAGTGAAAGCACTGGAGGTATAAAGGTATCCAATCCGGCCCACTCTGCAGGTATCATGTAGAACAATACTATTCTTGAAATAGCACCGACAATGATAGCTGCATATGCACCGGCTGAGTTTGCCTTGGACCAATATATTCCCAAGGTCAAGGGCACGAAGCAGGTTGCAAACACAACATCAAAGGCCAATACCAGCATAACGCCGGGCTCCGGCTTC
>JAAXTT010000160.1 GCA_013336365.1 Peptococcaceae bacterium | reverse complement strand
CAGAAAAACAGTTTCTTCCCGATTTAAGATATATTTTTCCATTTCAAAATCACTCCTAGGAATATTTGCCTGTCAAGGATTTTTCTAACCAAGATTTTCCTGAACGTATTGATATACCATATTGCCCAATACCCTACCCTCTTCAAGAAGAGCAGCAACCTTGAGTCGCATTTCCTTGGTGAACTCCTGATCCTTTATAGAGGGTAGATTTATTTTAACATTCATAACCCCGCCCTCCAGGCCGGCCAAAGCCTGCTGAGCTGCCACTCCAAGATCACTCAAGGCATTGGTATTGAATTTACCTAAAAGACTCCTGGCAAGTCTCAGGACCTCAAGACATTCCATGCCGATGCCCAAAGGAGAATAGACTGCTTCCTTGTAGCCTGCCTGAATTCCCTCGCCCCTGATTAATTTTTCCTCTTCAGTGCTCTTTGGCAGTTTAAAAGCCGCCATCACCCCATTGAAGGCTTGGGTGTCAAGATCGACTCTTGCCAAAAGGCCGCTGGCAAGGGCCTGGGCTTTTGCCAGGGATTCCTTTGCCAAAGCCTGGGAATCCTTATATTCTTCCTTGCCTATGGTAAGATTGCAAACCATAGAGACCAAATTGGCTGCCAAAGCACCGGACAGGGCAGCTACACTGCCTCCCCCGGGCGCAGGTGAGCTGGAACCAAGTATTTGATTGAATTCCTCCAAGGTGGATTTTACCAGCATAGTCATGCCCCTTTCCCTATAATTGTCAAACAGAGCGCAGCTTATTTTAAACTGCGCTCTGTCTTTTTGCTGTCTGCTGGATTTAAAATCAGGATTCCAGCTCCAAAAGATGGTTTTCTAAGATTTGCTGCTTATAATCCCAGGGCCCGTTTATTGACTCCAGCTGCAGATACCATTCAGCTGTCTGAACCAACACCTCTGCTGAAATTGTTCCACAAATCTGTCCTGCCAGCACATTGACTCCATAGCGGGCAGCCTCAGATTTGATTAGATTAAAGATACGATGAATCGGAGTCTTTAAGGGATTGGTTATTTCACAGGACACTGCCACACAGGCCTTCCCGGTCCGACGATGAATCTGAGGCAAGCCAATGGTGCCCTGAATAGCAGTAAAGCCTCCGGTAGTATCCCGGACATAGCTGGAAAGTTTTTTGGCAATTGCCAAATCTGTTGTATCAAGGAGCACATTAAAGTAGGCATCATGCTCCTCAAGAGCACCTATTATCGTTGCTCCTGCAGTAGGATGTAGCCTGGCAGGTCCAATATCCGGAGCCCGATTGGGATCGATCAAAACCGCGTCCTTTGCCCCCCGATAGTTTCCTTTACGAATAAAGGTCAAGCCCTCATTTTCCGGACGACGAGCATTTTTACCGGTAAAATAAACCGGCACATTGTAGCGCTTGAAGATTTCCTCTCCCAAATCCTCGGCAAAGTCCCGGCACTCCCCAATACTAATTCCCTTGGCTGCATATATTTCAATAGTATCAAAGGCACCTATATGAGGATGCCGACCCTTGTAATTTTCCATATTAATCAACTCATAGGCTTTCCCTGCAGCATCCAGCAAAGCCTGCTTTACTGCCTCCGGGCGACCCAGCACTTCAGCGGGAAGACGGTCAAAATCAGGATCGGGATCATACCCAATCAGCTTAACACCCTCTCGTCCCCTGAACTGGTCGATAATTGTTTCAATAACATCCTTGTTGGTGCCATCACTGAAATTGGGATCTGTAAGAATATAACCGGCCATTTAAATCCCCCTTTACCTATGTTTTATTAAGAATAGACTTCTAGCAAAAAGGCCTATTTCCCTGCCGGATAAATATCTTTTTACTCTGGCCTGATATTAATTTCCTAATTACTGCCCGGATAATTTTTTTCTTTGATATTTTTTAAAATTATCCCTGAGCAAATTATCGCGGTTATATTGAAGATCGGAATCACTGCCACCACCGGCAGCCCTGCCTCCATGGCAACCACCTTTGCAGTAAGGGCAGTCATTAAAATCGATAAAAACACAAAATATACCGGTGCCAGCAGATAGCCAAAGGGGCGACCTTTTATTAACAACACTCCGGCAACAAAGGCTGTGGGCAATAAAATTGCCAGGTCAAGACCTTGAACAACCAGAGTTGTATAATGCTCCACCTGAAGTGGCACTGTCCTCTTCAGCAGGGGAGGCAAAACCACTGAAAGCCAAAGCAAGGCAATAGTTAACGCGTTAAAAATCAAAAACCCTCCCACAAATTTTACCGGAAAGGATTTATTGAAAGACTCCTTTAATTTATCTATTTCAAAGGAAAGAAGGGTAAGGATAAAGGCAAAGAAGCTGCAGGATAGCAGCGCAACATAAACCAGATACATTTTATTGAAAATAGCCATATTCAGATAAAAAAGGTAGGTTACCAAAAAATACCCCAAAGTACCGGCCAGGAGAAATCTCCCTTTAACCAAGCCCTTTCTTGAAAAATAACTCGAGATTAAAAGCAAGGGAATTCCCAAGAACATAGTAATATAATCCTGAGCAATCCCCTGAGGAGCAACCTCTGCAGACATATTTTGATATATCCCCCGGCCATAGAGCAAAACCTTCTCACCGTGAACAGAGGTAAACTCATGAGTCCCCGGCCCTTGAGAGGAAAAAATCCCCTGAGCAGTAGCCAATAAAGACAGAATTATAATAAAAAAGGTGAGAATAGTAACAGTCCTTTGGTGCTTCAACATCAAAACCCCTCCGTTTAACTATGAACTAAGATTGTCCTTTTAAGCTTTTAATACTATAGTCCTACTTATGCCTGTTAAGCGAGCTATTTGCCTGGTTGATAAACCTTCATTTTTCAAAGTCTTTATATATCCGGCTCTTTGTTCTTTCTCAAGAATTTGAACATCCTTACTATGAGAGACTTTGCAGATCCTTTTAATAATTAAAATGGCTTCCTCATCTTTTAGCCTTTTACTCTCCTCTATATCAAGACAATTATCATTGGAACTTTTCTCATGAAATGTCTTAAAATCACCTTTTGCTTTTTCAATATCACTACCAAATAAATTCAGGATAAACTCAAAATCGACAATTTCCTTGCCACCTTCTATATAGTCAGAATAACTACTCCACCTATAATCTGATATATCCCTGACCAATCCTGCCTTCAGGGGATTCTGGTGTATATACCTTATAACTGCCAACAAATACTTTTCATCTTCTACAACTTCACTTTTATATCTATCTTGGAACAAATGACCACTTCGTTCATACTTCCAATTATACCAATACACATAGCTCGAGCCTATTCGCCTCATAGTTATTCCCAGCTCTTCCTTCTCTTCCTTAATCAGCAGATGAATATGATTCCCCATCAAGCAATATGCATATATAGTGTACCCGCATTTATCCTTATAATCTTTTAAGGTCTGCAAAAACTTGGATGAATCCTCCTCATCCTCAAATATTACCTGACCATTAATTCCTCGTAACATTATGTGGTAA
>JAAXTT010000048.1 GCA_013336365.1 Peptococcaceae bacterium | reverse complement strand
AAAATATTTTCCCTTTATTCTAATCTTTGTTTTATTTATGGTCATGGCAACCAACGGCTGTGCAACAAGAAACAATCAAACAACACCTACTCCTGTTATAAATAATGAACTAAAAGAAAAACCTCCAGCTCTCTACTTTCCCTTAAGTCTGGGTTCAATCTGGGAATATCAAGGGGATGGAAATGAATATGCGTCCTTTAAACGTGAGGTCATATTTTCTGCCGGAACCCGCTATCAAATAAAGGAAGATAACGGGGGAACCGTTATGGCAAAAATCTACGAAATAACTGACGATTCAATAACCCTGGTATTCAGTGAGGGTGAGGTTTACAAAAACACCAACCTTCTTAACAGCCAGGCAAATGAAAATATCCTGATTTTAAAAACGCCCTTGATAACGGGCAATAAGTGGCAAACCAAAGAGGGATCAAGAGAAATAATGGCAACAAATGCTGAAATAACTACCCCATTAGGGACCTATGCTAACTGCATAAAGGTAAAAATCACTGACCAATATTCCACTTCCTACGAATATTTCAAAGAAGGAGTGGGCATGGTCTACCGGGAATTTAATTTTGAAGAAACGAAAATAAGCTCGGGCTTGAAAGCCTATAAGCCCGGAAAATAGCCAATCCGGAGAATTACTCCAATAAAATAAAAGTGCTGACAGCTTTTGTCAGCACTTAAAATCTTCAACTGAATAATATTATATCCCGGGCTAATTCAGAAGAATCTGTTCACTTACATTTTCCAACTCTATTTCCTTGGTCTTTAACAGGGCAAGGAAATTAAACAGTGCCTCTTGAATAACGGTGGGAGTGTTATCGTCAATTTTGCCGATAACATCCTCTACCTGCTTAACCTTTGACTTAATCAACTCTATCATTGAGATGCTTTCACTTATCTCATCTGCCAGAAATATTATCTCAAAAGAATTCTTCAACATATTATCACCAACCCCTATATACTGCATTTGCCCTAAATTAACCGCTTAATCTATCCTAGAGCACTATTGCTTGACCCTATACGGTCATTATACTATAGTTTTTGCAAACTAAATACCTTTGTTTATTGTTAGCTACTAAACAATAATTACTCTGTTTCTTTCCTGACTTCAGAGATAAGATCTATAAAAATATGAATAATATTCCTAGCTGCATCAGTAAGCTTCATGCTTTCCAAAAACGCGGCTTCCTCATCTCCCCGTTCAAAGTAATTTACTGCGGCAATTCCTATCTGATGGACCTGACTGTGAGGAGCTTCCAATTCTTGAAAAAGCGCCTGAACCTTAGGGGAATATTTTTTAATTACTTCTTTGCCCTCACCATAATACCACTTGCCCAGCATGCAGTTATGCTGGTCAGGCAATTGAACCCCACCGGCCTTGGTCTTGCCGCTTAACACTGACAAAACTCTGTCCAGCCAACGTGAATGATCCACCACCCTCATAGCAAGATAGCCAACCAATCCGGCCTTATCCGCCTGTTTTTCCAACACCGGCCAATTATCATCGAAAAGCCGACGCATTGTTATGCTGTGCTCAAAGGTCTCTCGACTAATGTCCGCAGAAAAGTCTGAAATAGCTGTTATTGAGGTAGCATTGGCAGCAACCTCTTCAGTCACTGCAGTCTGCTCTCCGGCTGTGCTGGTCAGGGCCTCCAAAACATTAGTCAGATCCTTGGTATTTACCATTATCTCCTTAAAGGGCATAGTTGCCAACTCAACACTGGTGATTCCTGCCTTAACGGCATCTTGAGCACTTTGCATATTTTCCAAGGTATCCGCCATGCCCTTGCCAAGAAATGAGGCATATTTCATAATTTCCTTTGCCGAGTTTGCTGACATTTCTGCCAGTTTTCTGACCTCCTCAGCAACTACCGAAAAACCTCGTCCCTGTTCACCTGCCCTGGCAGCCTCAATTGCAGCATTTAACGCCAATAGGTTGGTTTGGTCGGCAATATTGGTAATTATCTCCACTGCTGAGGTGATTTCAGATACTCTTTCTCCTAAATTATTAACTACTTCAGATAAATTACCTATATATTTCTCCGCTCCGGCTAAACTCTCTATTGCCTCTTGAAGAGATTCCTGCCCTCCAACAACCTTCCCTTCAATAAGTCTTTGGTCATCTGAAACATGATCAAAGCTTCCGGTCATGGTTTGTATTGAAGCAGATAATTCTTCTGCCGCAGCTGCCAGATTGGAGGCCTTGGTATTTACTGTCTGGACTCTGTTCTCTGTTTTGAAGGCGTTCAACTCATTGTAGGTTGCAGTAAACAAGTCGAAAGAAAGCGCTATCATAGCTGCCTGCAGATTTAATTGCTCCTCTTTCCTGTTGGGCTTTGCCGATGAAAAGAAAATATAAATCCCTCCTTAAATATACCTGAAGTTATAAAAAAATATTCTTACCATTCTATACAAAAAAAACCCACTTATCAATTAATTATAAATAAAAAATAACTGTCTACGCCATAAAAATATGGGACTTAGGCAGGGTAATTTTGTCTCCGATTTTGTAAAACCTTTCCCCGGGTTCAACCCGGGTTATTTCAAAGGTGACAGAATGCTCTGTAACCTCCCTGACAATAGCATATTTTCCAAAGGTATCCTTAGGCCAAAGCTGAACCTGATCACCTTTTATCAGAGTTTTTCTCATTATTTTTCCTCATGCTCAAAGAGCATTTTCCACGGCTCCTTTGCCTCACTATCCAGTCTCTCGGAATATTTTTCAACCCTGTCTCGTATCTCTTTATTTTTAATCAAATCAAGCCAAACCTGAAGAACTTTTTCAATAAAGTCTGAATTTAGCACTGCTTTATCCCCAAGCCTGACTAATGGGCAGATAAAGAAGGCCTCCGGGTCAAATATGACTTCCAACCTTCCCTTTTGGTCAAGATATGGTGCCATTGGAAAAATCCTGCATACCAAGGGTCGTTTTCCCCTTGGACATTCACCGGTACAATCCAAAATCAAAGACTCCTCACCGGTGTAGTAATTGCTTACTTCAGAGGCGTCCCTGATTTGACACCAGGACTTATCATTTTCAAACAGTACTTCCTCACCCGGGAAGAGATAAACTCCCTTTCCGCTCTCCTTAAGAGAACAGCATTTTTTATTGCACAGCCGACCACAATCCTCCAGCAAGGGAGTGACTTTTTCCAGTGGTTTATATATCTCCGGCCAATTGATTTGCCTCATAAATTCCACTCCATTTTTCAAAATATACTAAATTATAGCATTATTCAAAGGAAAGAAAAGACAGTCCGGATAAATTGACCCCTCAGAGAGCCCAGTGATATACTGGTCAAATAATACTAAATATATGGAGATAAAAAAATGCCCTTTGATGGATTTGTACTGGCAGCAGTAAAAAAAGAGCTTTTTCAGAAGCTTATTGGCTTCAGGATAGATAAGATTCAACAGCCTTCAAAAGAGGAAATCTATCTTGTCTTAAGCAAATCCGGTTCCAAGTGCCGTCTTCTTCTGTCTGCTGACAGCGGAATAGCCAGAGTGCACCTTACCTCTCAATCCCCTGAGAATCCGGCAACACCACCGGTTTTTTGCATGGTAATGCGAAAGCACCTGGAAGGTGGCAGAATCATTGGATTTAATCAGACCGGCTATGATCGGGTACTTACCATATCAGTGGATACAAGAGATGACCTGGGGCGTAGCTCAGAAAAACATATAATCTGCGAAATAATGGGAAAACACAGCAATATTATTCTCTGTGATCCCAAGAAAAATATCATCCTGGATGGAATAAAAAGGTATACCCATGCTCAAAGCAGACACCGGGAGGTTCTTCCCGGGCTTGAATACATTCCGGCTCCCGGTCAAGACAAGCTGGATCCTCTTGATATCAATGAAGATGATTTTTTCCAACTCATTATGAACAGTAATCTGGGAAACCGTGCAAGTGAGGCGATTCAACACAGCTTTGATGGCTTAAGTCCTCTGATGTCAAGAGAAATAATCTGGCGTTCGGGACTGGATACTAACGTAAAGCTAGATATTCTCGGACATGTTGATCTTTCCGGTATCTTTAGAAATCTCCAAGATTTATACCGCAAAGGAAAAGAAGGAAGCTTCCAGCCCACAATAATATATGTTGACAACACACCCAAGGATTTTGCAGCCTTTCCCATAGGACACCTTGAAGGCAATTACTATTCAGAAAATGAAATGAATAGTTTACTGGAAACCTTCTTTACCCAGCGAAACCTGAATACAAAGCTGACAAATGCCCGGCAAACTGTGATCAATATCATTAAAAAAGAAACCGGGCGACTAGAGAAGAAGCTTTCAGCCCAGCTGGAAGATCTTGCTTCGGCTTCCAATGCCGAAGAATACAGGCTCCACGGAGAGCTGATAAAATCAAGTATTCATCAGCTTAATAAAGGTGATGACCATGTTTTGCTAAGTAATTATTATTCCGAGGGCAGTCCACAAATCATAATACAATTGGACCCCAATCTGACTCCCGCAGAAAATGCACAAAAACTGTTTCGTAAATATAGCAAAGCAAAAAAAATAATAGCTAATGCCACTGCCCATTCCCAAGCCACCAAGGAGGAATTGAGCTATTTGGCAGGAGTGGAAAATTCCACAGAAATGGCAGAAGACCTAGAGGTTATAAATCAGATAAAAATGGAGCTTGTCCAGCAAGGCTACCTTAAACTAAAGGATTCAAAACAGGTCAAGCAAAACAAAAAGGAAAAGCCTTCTCCGGGAATCTATATTTCTGAAGATGGCTTAATCATCTTAGCAGGAAAGAATAACCAGCAAAATGATTACCTAACTATGAAAATGGCTAAGCCTGATGATATCTGGCTACATACAAGAGAAATACCGGGAAGTCATATAGTAATCCGAACTGAAGGCAAAGATGTACCGGAAAACACCTTAAATCAAGCAGCAATTCTGGCAGCATTTTTCAGTAAAGCAAAAAACTCCACCAAGGTTCCTGTAGATTACACCTATCGTAAATTCGTCAACAAGCCCAAAGGAGCAAAACCCGGCTATGTAATCTATTCCGGCTTCAAAACTATCATAGTCAACCCTGATCCCGAACTTGCAAAGAAGTTGAATCAAAAACGCTAAGGGTCCAGATTATTTTTAAGTTATATTTATATATTCCTGCTACCAGGTTTTACTACAGGAACACCTTCGGCGCAAAGGGGGCAAAGCTCCGGTGTATAGGCTACTGCAGGAATTTCCAGCAGACTTTCTGTCCTTACTCCCATTTCTGCTTTGCCTCCACTGCGATTTACCAATACCCCTACTCCTATAACTTCACCGGACAATTCTCTTACTAATTCAATAACCTCTTTTACCGAACCACCGGTTGTAATTACATCCTCCACTACCAGTACCCTCTGTCCAGGAGAAATGGTAAAGCCTCTGCGGAGTGTCATTTTGCCTGCCTCTCTCTCAGCAAAAATACCAGGTACTCCCAGTGCCCTTGCCATTTCATAAGACATTACTATTCCTCCCACGGCAGGGCCAATAACAAGGTCAACTCTCTCCTGAGAAAATCTCGCCGCCAGTTCCCGGCAAAGCTCCTGACAATATTCAGGGTGCTTAGTAACCAGAGCACACTGAAAATATCTGTTGCTATGCATTCCGGAAGTCAGTTTAAAATGCCCCTCCAGCATTGCTTCGGTTTTTTGAAATAATTCTAACATCCTGTCCTTGCTAATCAGAGGAATCACTCCTTAGTTTTTTTGGTTTACCCTAAGCTACCTGCAGACTCTATTTCATTAATTATTTTTTCAGCTGCAAGAAAAGGATCCGGATGGCTGGTAACCGGTCTGCCCACTACTATATAAGTAGCCCCCGAGCTTATAGCCATAGCTGGGGTGGTAAACCTTTTCTGGTCACCTACCTCAGCCCAATCCGGCCTAACTCCGGGAGTAACCACCAAGAAATCGGGGCCACAGGTATCCCTGATAACTGATACCTCCCCAGGTGAGGCAACAACTCCGTCCAGACCGCAATCCTTGGTTAATTTTGCCCATTTGACAACGAAATCCTCAACCCGGCCATCTATTCCTAATTGAGTAAAGATATCCTGATTAATGCTGGTCAGAACTGTAACTGCGATAATGGCAGGACATGGAATCGAAAGTCTATCTGCCTCTTCCCTTATTGCTGCGACTGCAGCCTTCATCATTTCAGGTCCTCCACTGGCATGAACATTTATTATGTCCGGATTTAATCTGGTGAGGGACCTGGCCGCTTTGGCTACTGTATTTGGAATGTCATGAAGCTTCAGGTCAAGAAAAACTTTACAACCCCGGTTTTTAATATCTTTTATAATATCTCCCCCGGAGGAATAAAACAGCTCCATGCCAACCTTAAAGACCTCTACCCTGGATTTAAGCAAATCCACCATTTCCAAGGCCTTTTGTTTCTCATCCATATCCAGTGCGATAATCAATCGTTTTCTGTTATGCAAAAAAATTCACCTCCGGGAATACCCAAAAAAGTCATTAGTTTTTATGTGCCGAACCAATTAACTCAGCAACATCCTCAATTCCATTTTCCTTCATAAAAGCCTCTATTCCTTCCAAAACCTCAATGGTAGTCCGGGGATTGACAAAGCTGGCCATTCCCACGGCAACCCCGGTAGCACCGGCCATAATAAACTCAAGTGCATCCCGGGCACAGGTAATACCTCCCATGCCTATAATAGGGATAGATACCGCTTGGTAAACCTGCCAAACAGCCCTTACTGCAACCGGCCTAATCGCCGGTCCCGATAAGCCACCTACAATATTGGCTAATACAGGCTTTCTTTTTCTTATATCAATGGACATACCTGTCAAAGTATTGATCAGAGAAACAGCATCAGCCCCGGCGTCAGCAACTCTTTCAGCCACCCGGGCAATACTGGTAACATTGGGAGAAAGCTTTGCAATCAAGGGCAAAGCTGTTACTCCTCTAATTTCCGAAATCACCTCTGCCGCGCTTTCCGGATCACTGCCAAAGGCCAATCCACCCTTTTTTACATTAGGACAGGAGATGTTTATTTCCAAACCACTTACACCTTGAACCCCCTCGAGGGTTGCCGCCAGCCTGACATAATCATCAATAGTATCTCCTGCAATATTGATGATTACAGGAACATCAAAGCCCCTCAAATAGGGAAGATATTTCTCCAGCACAACCTCCACACCTGGATTTTCCAAGCCTATTGAATTAAGCATTCCTGAAGGGGTCTCCACTATTCTGGGTACCGGATTGCCACCTCTGGGCAACAGGGTAATACCCTTGGTTACAATTGCCCCCAATTTGTTTAAATCAATAAAATCTGCATATTCCCCACCATAGCCAAAGGTTCCCGAAGCGGTAGCTACAGGGTTTTTCATGAAAATTCCACCGATATTGACTGCCAGATTCATATATTACTCCTTTGCCGATAACTCTAATCCATTAAAAAATAATCTTCCTCAAATCGAATACCGGACCATCAACACAAATATGGGCATTTTCTGTGCTCGTGCCGGGTCCTGCGACCTTGCAGACACAGGAAAGACATACTCCCAACCCGCAACCCATATGCTCCTCCACCGAAACCTCGATCCTAGCATTTTTATCTGCTGCTTCAGCCAGACTCCTGAACATAGGACTGGGACCACAGGCATATATCCTGTCAGGTGAGCCTTCGGTCCAAATTGTTTCAAACAAATCAATTACTGTCCCCTTAAAACCGCTACTGCCATCATCAGTGGCATAATAACCACTAAAACCCATTTTATTGATTTTTTCTTTGCCAACAATCAAATCGGAATTAGCTGCACCTAAAAAAACTGACACTTTGTCAATCCGTTTGTCAAAGTGGGTCTTAATCTCTTCAAGCAAGAAAAAAAGTGGTGCGGCTCCAATTCCGCCCCCCATTAATACTATTTTCTCATCATTTTTTGGCATAGTAAAACCATTACCAAGGGGACCAAGAACATCTAGCATTTCTCCGGCCTTCATGCCTGACAAAAGGCCTGTGCCCCTTCCGCACACTCGGTAAAGAATATATACCAGGTTTTTTTCTTTGTTAATTGAGTGAATTGACAAGGGACGTCTTAATATCGGCTCCGTTCCCTGATAACACCTTATATGCAAAAACTGACCCGGCAATGCAGTCCGGGCAATGTCCAAAGATTTAAATGCCATTAGATAATGACCGGGAAAGACCTGATAATTTTCTTCTATTTCATATTTGCTGTTAAACAATAGTTTGTCACATCCCTACTATATCTGATAAAATTAGTCCAAGGGCGGCTAGCTTCAATTATACACCCAATATTATTGTCAAACATTAATAAATTTACAATAAAGGAGTTGAAAATATGCCTTGGTATCTATTTATTGCCTTTATTTTTATTTTGGGTTTCACTACCTTTGCCATACAGAATGCCCAACAGATAACCTTGCATTTTCTGGGCTGGCAAATAGCATCCTTCCCTTTGGTTATGTTGCTGGTTTTTTCAGTCCTGTTAGGTGCCGGAACAACTCTATTGTTTAGTCTGCCAAAGCAAATAAAAATTGCCGGCAGAAATCGGGAAGCCAATGATCGTATTCTTCAGCTGGAAAAAGAGCTGGTGCTGGCAAAAGCCAATAAGAATCAATAAAAACCTGTTAAAAATGAGTGGTTTTTCAATCCGGGATTGAAAGAGCCACTCATTTTTAAATTAGTCCTTTATATTTAACACTACCGGATTATCTCTTAAAGACAATTCTGCCATCTATTATCGTCATCACCGGCAAACCCTTCAACAGCTTGCCCACAAAGGGGGTATTTCTTCCTCTGCTGTGAAAATCCTCTGGGTCAACTCTTTCCTCTAGTTCCGGATCAATAATGGTAATATCGGCAGTGACTCCCGGAGCCAATGGCTGAGAATCAATCCCTAAAATTTTACTCGGGTTTACTGTCATCATTGCTACAGCCCTGGCCGGACTTATCAATCCTGTCCCAACCAGTTCAGTCCAAACTAATCCAACCGCAGTTTCTAATCCTACCATACCAAAGGGTGCCAAATTATATTCCTGATCCTTTTCCTCAACAGTATGGGGAGCATGATCAGTGGCAATTACATCTATGGTACCATCTGCAATGGCATCCTTGATAGCAGCTACATCCAGATCCTCCCTGAGAGGAGGATTGACTTTGGTAGCTGTATCATAGCCACCTACAGCAAGATCTGTCAGGGTAAAATGATGAGGCGCCACCTCAGCGGTTACCTTAACTCCCCTTGCCTTAGCGTCTCTGATCAGCCTTACAGAACCTGCAGTACTTACATGAGCAATATGAAGCTGACAGCCAGTAAACTCTGCCAAAATAATGTCTCTGGACACCATAACCTCTTCTGCAACCTTGGGAATTCCTCTCAAACCAAATCTGGTAGAATTGAAGCCTTCGTTCATTGTGCCCTCAGCTGCCAATAACAGGTCCTCACAATGAGAAATAACTGTCATGTCCAGCATACCTGCATACTGCATGGCTCTTCTCATAACCGCAGGATTTGTAACAGGGGAACCATCATCAGACAAGGCTACTGCTCCGGCCTCTTTCAA
>JAAXTT010000159.1 GCA_013336365.1 Peptococcaceae bacterium | reverse complement strand
TTTTGCTGGGGCTGTTGATTGCCAGATGGATTTTTAATATGAAATCTGAAAATGCCAAGATGGTATTGGATGGTATTTTAACCCTGCCTTTGGTTTTGCCACCTACAGTAATCGGCTTTCTCCTTTTGCTTATTTTTGGAATGAATGGGCCTCTGGGCAAATTTTTGCTACAATTTTTGGGGGTAAAGATAGTTTTTTCCTGGACTGCTACTGTATTGGCGGCTGTGGCAATCTCCCTTCCTCTTATGTATCGTTCTGCCAGAAGTGCATTTGAACAGGTGGATCCGAATTTGATTATGGTAGCCAGGACACTGGGAATGTCTGAAAACAAGATTTTTTGGCGCGTAACAATGCCTCTTGCTCTTCCCGGAGTAGCCGGAGGCGGTATATTGGCTTTTGCCAGAGGTCTTGGGGAGTTTGGTGCTACAGCTATGATTGCCGGTAATATTGAAAATAAAACCAGGACACTGCCATTGGCAATTTATTCAGAAGCATCCGGGGGAAATATGGCGGCGGCAGCTTATTACGTGGTGATTGTATTATCAATCTCTTTTATAGTGATTGTTCTGACAAACTATTTTTCTATAAAGGAAAGACGATATTTAAGGCAGGGATAATTTTATGGGCTTGGTAGTTGATATAAAGAAAAGGCTGAAGGGTTTTTCTATCGATATTGCCTTCAAAACCGAAGGGGACTACCTTGGCATTTTGGGTGCTTCGGGAAGTGGTAAAAGTCTGACTTTAAAATGCATTGCCGGAGTTGAAACCCCGGACGAAGGCCGGATTGTGCTCAATGGAAAGACTTTGTTTGATTCGGCAAAGGAAATCAACCTTAAGCCACAAGACAGGAATATTGGCTATCTGTTTCAAAATTATGCCCTATTTCCCCATATAACAGTTGAAGAAAATATCGGAATAGGACTGGATATTCCAAAGGAAGAAAAAGGGCCAAAAGTTGCCGAAATGATAAAAACCTTTCATCTGAATGGGGTGGAAAAAAAATATCCCAATCAGATTTCCGGGGGGCAGCAGCAAAGGGTAGCCCTGGCAAGGGCTATAATCTATAAACCGGATATATTAATGCTGGATGAGCCATTTGCAGCTTTGGATACATATTTAAAGGAACAGCTTCAAAACAGAGTTTTGGAGCTGTTGAAGTTATATGACAGAGAAGTTCTTATGGTTACTCACAGTAGGGATGAGATATATAGGTTTTGTAAAAGACTTGTCATCGTTGATAAAGGACGTTCTATTTTATCCGGGGACACTAAACAAATTTTCAAAAAGCCCAAATTGCTTACAGTTGCTAGATTGACCGGCTGTAAAAATATTTCAAAATGCAAGGTCTTGTCACCTCACCGGGTTTATGCAGATGATTGGGATATAATTCTGGAGACAGAAGAAGAAATTTCTGAAAGGATTAAATATATTGGTATTCGGGCACATGACTTTATAATTGTCGATGATGAGCAGGAAAATGATCATCAAAACACAATCAATTGCAAAATTAACAAGATAGTAGAGGATTTATTCGAATACAATATTTTCCTTGAGAATAAAGAAGGAAAAAACCCTCGGGACAATGGGGAAATATTATATAAAATCAGCAAAGAGAAGTGGAATAATAGGAAAGGTAAAGAAACTCTCCGGATAAAAATACCCAAAGACTCAATTTTGCTATTGGAATGAAGTAGTGGTAAAGCCCACTAGCCTATCATGTGTAAGGTGGTGCTTATCGAACCCAATTTACTGTAAATGTCTGTGAGATTGCGTCCGCTATCGCCCTTTATATTTTCTATTGCATTTACCAGCTCTGAAATATTCTCTGTTCCGGAACTGGTCAAATTATCGATTTTATTGTTCAGTTCAAATAGCTGGTCCCTAATTTCAATCAAAACAGATACCAATTCCTGCATATTAATTACAACCCCCTTATTTTTTCTATTAACTATAGGACTTAACTTATGTATCAATTATAACAAGAAAAAAATCAAAATAGTAGAAAATTACTGAATTGGGAGCTCAGATATTTGTATAATGTATTGAGAGCCTTGTTGTGAAATAATTAATAGTTAAGAGGGTGATTAAGCTGAAGCTGCTTCATATTGCTGATTTGCATATTGGCAAGCGGGTCAACGAATTCAATATGATCGAAGATCAAAGATATATATTGGAGCAAATCTTACGGATTAGCGAGGAAGAAAGGCCCGAGGCTATTCTTATTGCCGGAGATGTCTATGATAAGAGCCAGCCTTCTGCTGAAGCAGTGGAGCTGTTGGATGAATTTCTGACTAAATTGACCGCCGGTGGGCAGACAGTGTTTATGATCAGTGGAAATCATGATTCACCGGAGCGCTTAAGCTTTGGAAGCCGGATTCTCCGGAACAACGGACTTCACATAGCAGGCATTTTTGATGGAGTTATGCAAAAAACAACCATAAGAGATGAATATAATCTTGTCAATATATACTTACTTCCCTTTTTAAAACCTGCTATGGTAAAACGATTTTTTGAACAGCCGATAGATACCTATGATGAGGCTGTTAGTGCGGTTATTTCTGCGACAGAGATAAATACCCGGGAACGAAATATACTGTTGGCCCATCAGTTTGTAAGCTATGGGGCTCACCAGCCGGAGCGTTCAGAGTCGGAAACCCTTTCTATTGGAGGACTTGACAATGTGGATGCCTCAATTTTTGATAGCTTCGATTATGTTGCCTTGGGCCACTTGCATGGACCGCAAAAAATTGGCCGGGATACCATTCGTTATGCAGGATCCCCACTGAAATACTCCTTTTCCGAGGCTCGGCATAAAAAATCAGCAGCCTTGATTGAGCTCAAAGCCAAGGGCTCGGTAGAGATAAAATTATTGCCTCTCACTCCCCTCTATGATCTTAGGGAAATCAAAGGGCCTATTGCCGAATTGCTTTGTATGGGCAGAGATGATGTAGCCGGCTCCATGGACTATATTCATGTAACCCTGACTGATGAAGAAGAAATCTATGACCCAATCGGTCAATTGAGGCAGGTCTATCCTAATCTGATGGTACTGGATTTTGATAATAGCCGCAACAGACAAGCTGTTGGAGCACAAACCACCCTTTTTGGGGATGTAGCCAAGAAAAGTCCCCTGGAATTATTTGCTGATTTTTATGCACTTCAAAACAACAATGAATTGACCTCGGAAGAGAAGCAGGTCTTGATTCGGGTTTTTGAACAGGCCGGAGGTGGCATTTAATGAAGCCTATGAAAATTATTATGAGTGCTTTCGGTCCATATGCAGATAAAACTGAGTTAGATTTAGAAATATTTGGTGGGCAGGGATTGTTCCTGGTAACCGGTGATACCGGAGCTGGTAAAACTACAATTTTTGATGCCATAGCCTTTGCCTTGTATGGGGAAGCAAGTGGTTCCACCAGAACTGTGGATACCCTGCGCAGTGATTTTTCTGATCCCGGGACCAAAACCTATGTTGAACTTATTTTTTCTCATAAAGCTAAGGTCTATTCTCTCACC
>JAAXTT010000047.1 GCA_013336365.1 Peptococcaceae bacterium | reverse complement strand
CTTAAAGTCCATAATCAGTCTGCCCCCACCATCTTTGCTGTTGCGGATTTTTATATTTGCCTTGAGGATACTGCCTAGATCCTTTTCCAGTATTCGATATTCCCTTGGATTTAAGGTCCTTTCCTTTGGCAGCTTCCGATCCTTGCCCAGCTGCTTTACAAGACCCTCTGCCTGGCGAACACTCATTTGATCCCGGACAATCCTTTTGGCTGCCTCCAGCTGTCTTTCTTCCTGGTCCAGCCCCAAAATAGCCCTGCCGTGGCTTGCAGAAATCTTATTTTCCATCAGCATCTGCTGGATTTTGTCCGGCAGCATAAGAAGCCGAATCAGGTTTCCCACAAAGGGTCTGCTTTTACCGACTCTCTGGGAAACGTTTTCCTGAGTAAGCCCAAAATCCTCCATTAACAGCTTGTATGCCCTTGCTTCCTCTAGGGGATTCAGGTTTTCCCTCTGGATATTTTCTATCAAGGCAACTGCTGCTGCCTCCAAATCCCCATAATCACGAATCACAGCAGGAATACTTTTCAGCCCCAGCTCCCGGCAGGCCTGTAATCGCCTTTGCCCTGCAATAAGCTGATATTTGCCGTCCTTGAGCTGCCTCACGACTATTGGCTGAACAACGCCGTGCTCTCTTATGGAGCTGGCCAGTTCCTCCAGTTTTTCATCATTCAAGGTCTGTCTGGGCTGCCTGGGGTTAACCTCAATCTCCTCTAAATCCACATCCCTTAGCTTGCCGTCTTTTTCGCCTATGGTGCCCGGGAGCAAGGCATTAAGACCTTTGCCGAGGCCTCTTTTCTTATTCAACACCCAACACTTCCTTTGCCAGATCCTGATAAACCTCTGAACCTCGGGATCTGTGATCATATACCATAACAGGCTTACCATGGCTTGGCGCCTCGCTAAGCCTTACGTTTCTAGGCACTATGCTGGCATACACCTTATTTTTAAAGTGACGCTTGACCTCTTCCACAACCTGGATACTAAGGTTTGTGCGACCATCAAACATAGTCAACAGCACCCCCTCGATTTCCAGGTCTTTGTTTATTTGCTCCTGAACTAAGCCAATGGTATTCATTAGCTGTCCCACTCCCTCAAGAGCATAATATTCACACTGAATCGGAATCAACACAGAATCTGCAGCCGCCAAAGCGTTTATTGTAAGAAGACCCAGGGAAGGGGGGCAGTCAATAATAATATAATCATATTCATGCCTAATCCGGCCCAAGGCCTTCTTCAGCATATATTCTCTGCCCTCAACCCCTACCATTTCAATCTCTGCACCTGCCAACTCAATTCTCGCAGGCAAAACAAACAATCCCTCAACAGGACAATCCACTATGGCGTCTGTCGGCAACAGATTGTTGATTAAAACATCATAGATAGTGCTTTCCAGCAAATCCTTGGTCAATCCCAGTCCGCTGGAGGCATTACCCTGGGGATCAATATCCACAAGCAATACCCTCTTTCCCATCAAGGCTAGCCAGGCTGAAAGATTTACTGCTGTGGTTGTCTTGGCAACTCCGCCTTTTTGATTGGCAATGGCAATTACCCTTCCCAAAATAACACCTCTCTCAGAAATGGAACAAATAATCCCATTATTCTATAGATTATTGACTATTCAACGAAAAATCAGCGCTTCCTTCTTGAAATTACAAAATTGGTTTTTTACCCGGAGTCCCTGCTTTTCTGGGATAGGCTGCCGGAGTGCTTCCTATTTTTCTGATTAAAATCATAGTTCTCTGATCGGGAATTATAGGCAAGACAAAGCTCTCTATCCTCTCAATCTTACCCCCCATCAAAGCAATTGCATTTTTTGCAGTAGCAAGCTCTGCTTCCGGATTGGGCCCCTTCATGGCAATAAATGCCCCGCCCCTCTTGACCAGTGGCAGGGCAAGCTCTGCCAAAATATTCAAGGGTGCAACAGCTCTGCTTATGACCAGGTCTGCCCTTTCCCGGTAGCGCCTGTCATTTCCCACGTCCTCTGCTCTTTTCCAAAGAGTCTCTACATCTTTCAGCTCCAGCAGTTCTGTGGCAGCTGAAAGAAAATCCACCTTCTTTTTCACCGAATCCAGCAATAGCAGCCTGATCCCCGGCAGACATATTTTCAGGGGAATTCCCGGCAAGCCTGCCCCTGCACCTAAATCCACCAAATATCCTTCTGTAATATCAATCATTTTCAATGCAGCCAGGGAGTCCAAAAAATGCTTGACTGCCACTTCTTTATCACCCTGAATAGAGGTTAGGTTGTATTTGCTGTTTTCCTCCGCCAAAAACCCATAATACCTTTGAAAAGCCCCTGTTTCTTGGGCAGTTAGGTTTATTCCCAGCTCTTTGGAGCCCTGGGCCAAATAGTCCTCAAAAGTGTTCGTCTGATTACTCAACTGTTTTTTTACCCCCGGATTCTCTGTTGGCCTTTTCTAAATATATAAAAAGCACTGATATATCTGATGGATTTACCCCGGATATGCGAGCTGCCTGTCCCAGTGACAAAGGCTTTATCTGATCAAGCTTTTGTGCCGCCTCCCGAGATAAGCCCCTCATAGATAAATATTCCAGGTTTTCAGGAAGCTTTTTGCTTTCGATTTTATCAAATTTTTCCACCTGTGTTTGTTGCTTTTTGATATAGCCCTGATATTTGATTTCGATTTCTACAGATTCCCGGATGTCCTCAGGCAGATCCGGCATGTCACCGGACAGCTTCAGCAAATCCCGGTATTTGAATTCCGGTCTCCTCAACAGCTCTCCATAGCTTGTTCCCTGCTGAATAACCAGTCCCCTGTCTTCCAAAAACCCTTGTGCCTTGGGGCTGGTCTTGAAACGGACATTGTTTAAACGAGCAGTTTCTTCAACAATAAGGTTTCTCTTGTTAGCAAACCGATCCATCCTTTGCCGGGAAATAAGTCCGATTTCATAGCCTATCTGGGTCAGTCTCTGGTCTGCATTGTCATGCCTCAAAAGGAGTCGGTATTCAGCTCTGGAGGTAAGCATCCGGTATGGCTCAGCTATACCCTTGGTAATCAGGTCATCAATCAGTACCCCGATAAATGCTTGGGATCTGCTGAGAACAACAGGCTTCCTGCCTTTCAGCCCTCTAGCAGCATTTATCCCTGCCATCAGTCCTTGGGCCGCCGCCTCTTCGTAACCCGAGGTGCCATTTATTTGTCCGCCACTGTAGAGTCCCGATATGCTTTTGAATTCCAGAGTAGGCTTTAATTGTGTCGGATCCACACAGTCATACTCTATTGCGTAGGCAGGCCTTACTATTTGAACATTTTCCAGTCCGGAAACTGATCTGTATATTTTCCATTGAACCTCTTCAGGTAAGCTTGTACTCAAGCCCTGGACGTACATTTCATTTGTTCTTTTCCCTTCAGGCTCAATAAACACCTGATGGGCCTGTCGTTCAGCAAATTTTACCACCTTGTCCTCTATGGAAGGACAATATCTGGGCCCTGTCCCTTCAATCATTCCACAGTACAAGGGGGATCTGTGCATATTTTCTCTGATTATGCTATGAGTGTCATTATTGGTATAGGTAAGCCAGCAGGGGATTTGCTCTCTATCCTCAATATCACTGCTGTAGGAGAAATTCCAAGGTCTTTCATCCCCCGGCTGAATTAACATCTTGCTGAAATCAATGGTTCTCCGATCAACTCTGGCAGGAGTTCCGGTTTTAAACCTCATAAGCTTGATTCCCAATTCATTGGCAAGGTTATCCGACAGCTTTTGCGAGGGCATATTTCCCGCCGGTCCTCCCGGATAAGCCAGCTCTCCAATGATTATTCTTCCCCTTAAATAGGTTCCGGTGGTAAGAATTACCGCCCTTGCCTTGAAAATAGCACCTGTATCTGTAACCACTCCGGCTACGACACCATTTTCTACAGCTATTTTATCCACCATTGCCTGCTTTAAATCCAGGTCTGGCTGGTTTTCCATGGTCCATTTCATGTTTTCCTGATAATTCAGCTTATCGGCCTGAGCTCTTAAGGCGTGAACTGCAGGACCCTTGGCAGTATTAAGCATCCGCATTTGGATTGCCGACCGATCTGTATTAATCCCTATTTCTCCACCCAGGGCATCAACCTCCCTGATTAGCTGGCCCTTTGCAGGTCCACCCATGGCAGGATTACAAGGCATCAAGGCAACATTGTTAAGGTTTACTGTCAAAACCAAGGTTTTACAGCCCAGCCTTGCCGCGGCCAATCCTGCCTCACAGCCGGCATGCCCGGCTCCAACCACAATAACATCATATTCTCCTGCCAGATATTCCAAATAATTCACCTCATTTGCCAATGCAAAAATCACTAAAAATCCGATCCAGCAAATCCTCTGTTACCGTTGACCCGTTTATCTCCCCCAAAGCTTCCCAGGCGCTCCTCAGGTCAATGGAAAGCAAATCCAAGGGCACTCCTGTAGAAAACCCTGCCAAAAGCTCTTCCATGTGCTTATTTGCCCGATAAATGGCATCCTCATGCCTTGCTCTGCTGACAATAACCGTCTCGGATAGAGCTGCCTTACCCTGGGTAATTAATTCCTCGATCGAGTCCTCAAGCGCGGTCATGCCCTGTCCGCTAAGAGAGGATATTTTAACCACAGGTATTGGAAATTCTTCCTTGTAAGACAAGGTTTCATTTAAATCTATCTTATTGATAACTAATATTGTTTTGCTAAAATCCAATTCCCTTAGGATTCTTTTATCCTCCTGAGTATAAAAATCCTGGGCATCCATAACCAGCAAAAGCAAATCTGCTTCCCGAGCCAATTCCCGGGCCTTGCGGACTCCTATTTTTTCAACCAAATCCTCAGTTTCTCTTAGTCCGGCAGTATCAGTCAAAACAAGAGGAATGCCCTTAATATTTATGGTTTCCTGGATAATATCCCTGGTAGTTCCCGGAATGCTGGTAACAATGGCTCTTTCCTGGCCCAGTAAAGAATTGAGCAACGAGGATTTGCCCACATTCGGCCTGCCTATTATGGCAGTTTTCACCCCTTCCCGGTATATTTTCCCGGTAGCGGCCAGCTTGAGCAAGGCTTCCAGTTCCCCAATAATTTCCCCGGTGCTGCCCGTCAGCTTCTCATTTGATTCTTCCTGTATATCCTCCTCGGGAAAATCAATGACTGCTTCCATTCCTGCCAGCATAGTTAAAATTTTATCCTGAATAAAGGCCAGCTTTTCTGAAAGCCTTCCATCCAGCTGAGAAACTGCTATTTTCAAGGCATTTTCAGTTTTTGCCCTAATAATATCAATAACGGCTTCTGCTTGGGCAAGATCTATTCTGCCATTGAGGAATGCTCTTTTTGTAAACTCTCCGGGCTCGGCCATTCTGGCGCCTGCTGCCAGGACAACCCTTAGAGTCTCCTTTAAGGGAATATACCCCCCGTGACAATTTATTTCTACAACATCCTCCCGGGTATAGGTCTTTGGTGCCTTCATGGCAGAAAATAACACTTCGTCAATAATTTTTCCTGTAGCAGGGTCTGCAATCCGTCCATAATGCATCCTGTGGCTTTCCTTAAGCCAGTTGCTATTGCCACCGGCTGTGCTTATTACCTTGTCGGCTATCCTAAAGGCATCCCTGCCGCTTATTCTCACAATGCCCACTCCACCCTCCCCAAGAGAGGTGGAAATTGCAGCAATACTGTCATCCAGCACCTGCCCCAGCTCCTTAACCATCTAGTATCTTATTGTTAATCCATAATCTGTCCAGCTTAATTATTTAAACACAAAGATAGGCTTTTTTCCATAAAGTATCCTATTATTTTAAAAACCCAGAGGTTGGACACCTGCTGGGTTTAAGATCGGCTTATTTCTTTAAGGAAATTATTATTTTTCTGTAGGGCTCTTCTCCCTCGCTAAAGGTGTTAATATCCTTTTCTCCTTGCAGGGCAGTATGGATTATTCGTCTTTCTTGAGAACTCATAGGCTCTAAGATAACACTTCGGCCTCTCTGCCTGGCCTTGTCTGCAAGCTTATAAGCCAGCTTTTCCAAGGTTTCCTCTCGTCTTTGGCGATATCCCTCAATATCCAGAAAAATTTTCTTTCTGATTTCCTGGTTTTTATTGACCGCCAAATTGGTCAAATATTGAAGTGCATCAAGAGTTTCACCTCTTCTGCCAATAAGAATGCCCAGGCTTTCTCCTTCAATATTGACATTGATTACATTTTCTTCTTCTCTCAGGACAATGTTAGCTCCCAGTGACATGGTTTCCAATATTCCCAGAATGAATTTTCTTGCTCTGCTGGCAGGAGAATCCTTCCGCTCTACTCGTACCCAAGCGGGCTTTCCTCCCAAGATTCCCAGCAAGCCCCTTGTTGGCTGCTCAATAATCTCAACCTTAGCATCCTCCAAGGATATTCCCAGCTCTCTGATTGCTAAATCTACAGCGTCTTCTATGGTTTTAGCCTTCTTTTCTATCGCTTGCACCGTCGGCTACCGCCTCCTTTAAAGCACTGGTCTGCTTGTTAACAAAATACTGTTGAACGATGCCCAACACATTAAAAGTGACCCAGTAAAGAGCCAATCCCGCCGGTACTTTGGTTGCAAAATAGGCAATCATCAACGGCATAGTATAAAGCATCATTTTTTGAGTAGGGTCTGTCATGTTTGTGGTCAGCTTACTCTGGAAAAAGGTTGTAACTCCGGCCAATATTGCCATTAAATAAATATCAATGCCAATACTTGGTCCGTTATTAATCATACTTAAATTGTCAATCCAAAAAAACGTAGCATCCTTGGCATTTACATATTGAAAATTTCTCAAGGCAGTGAACAGAGAAAATAGAATCGGCATCTGAATCAACAGGGGCAAACAGCCCGCCATGGGATTGACCTTATGCTCCTTATAAAGCTCCATCATTTTTTGCTGCATTTTTTGAGGATCTTTTGCCTTATACTTTGCCTGAATTTCCTTTACCTCAGGAGCAAGCTTCTGCATCATATACATCGATTTCATCTGTTTTAAGGTCAAAGGATAAAGAACTATCTTGAGAACAATAGTGAAAAGTATGATTGCCAAGCCATAGTTTCCAAAATTAAGGGTTTCAGTAAGATGGTACATCCAATTAATAATCAAAGTAATAACATTTACTATGGGATTCAGAATACCCATCTTATCGCCTCCGCTATCAACTATCCTCTGTCTCTGTTATTCGGTTTTTCCACCGGATCATATCCCCCGGGATGAAAAGGATGACATTTTAATACTCTTATTATACTCATATAAAGCCCTAGAAATATCCCTTTTTTTTCCAGGGCTTCGATTGCATAATGGGAACAGCTGGGATAAAATCTGCAAACTCTTGGCTTTTTTGGAGAAACAAACCTTATGTACAGCCTTATAAATCCAATTAGGATAGAAAGAATCTGTTTTCTAAGGACTGCTATAAAATCCAAGCCGATCAAATTTGCTCACTCATTTCATTCTTTTGACCAGCCTCTGCACCTCATCCTGCAAATCACTGTAGCTTTTATCAGCTGCTGCTTTTCTGGGAATCAGCACATAGTCCCAGCCGGCCTTGAACCAATTGATGTTAAGTCTGCAAATTTCCTTTAAAACCCGCTTTATTCTATTGCGAACAACAGCCTTACCAACCTTTTTGCTGATGGTAAAGCCGAATCTTATCTCCTCGGAGGAATTTTTCGCCCGATACATAACCAGAGCTTTACTCCCAACAGAACGGCCTCTGGCATAAACCTTCCTGAAATCCTCATTTTTTTTGATGCTTGTCAAAGTGTTGTTTTTTATATATCACAAACATCCTTCCGGTCTAAATAATCTGAAAAATCAATGAGAATTGGAATAAAACATAAAAGGCCACTGTTTAGCGGCCTTAAGCACATAATTTTTTTCTTCCCTTAAGCCTTCTTCTCTTTAAAACATTTCGTCCGGCCGTTGTGGACATTCTTTTCAAAAAACCATGTACTCTGCTACGTCTTCTTCTTTTCGGTTGATATGTACGTTTCATATCTCTGCACCTCCCTATCCCACTTGACGGTATATATTTACTAATACTCTGATTATACTAATATAACGCAAAACATATTATATCTTAAAACCCTTTTTTACGTCAAGCAAAATAATAAACAAACTCCTGCCGACATATTGTTGATAACAAAAGCAAAATCTGATATCATTTACTATACTTACAGTATATAAATTATCCACAGTTCGGACAATATGTTAATAGTTTGATTGTCAATATTCCCACCATAACAGAACCCTTGTTTTCAGTGGGTATTTTTATCGTCTTATATTATCCTTTCTTTATATAATACACAATTATTGGAGGCATACATGTTTAACAAGGCAAGTCTCGATCAGACCTGGGAACATATTCTGAGTACCCTGAAAAGCAAATTGAATAATCCCTCGATAGAGACTTGGATCCAATCAATGACTCCTGTTTCATTTAAAGATGACTCCTTTATAATTCAGGTGCCGGATAAGTTTTCCGGAGATTGGCTGGCTGACAGATATGGTCCGGTTATCCAAAGTATCCTTTATGATTATATGGAAAAGGATATAAATGTGGCGTTCGTCCTAAATAACGAGGCTTTGCCAAAAGCCGCTTCAAATAAAAAACAAAACATTGAATATGCTGAAAAGCAAAACAATTTAAACCAAAAATATACCTTTGATACCTTTGTAGTGGGCAATAACAATCGCTTTGCCCATGCAGCATCCCAGGCAGTTGCCGAGGCCCCTGCAAAATCCTACAATCCGCTGTTTATCTACAGTGGAGTTGGTTTGGGCAAAACTCATTTGATGCATGCGATTGGGCACCATCTTTTGGCCAAAAAGAAACATTACAAGGTTCTATACATAACCTCGGAAAAATTTACCAATGAATTGATTAATTCAATACGATACTATAAGACAGAGGACTTTAGAAATAAATACCGCAATGTTGATATTCTTCTGGTTGATGACATTCAATTTCTGGCAGGCAAGGAAAGTACTCAAGAAGAGTTTTTTCATACCTTTAATACCCTTTATGAAGCCAATAAACAAATAATTATTTCCAGTGACCGGCCTCCCAAGGATATTCCAACCTTGGAGGATCGCCTCAGATCAAGATTTGAATGGGGATTGATCACTGATATGCAATCTCCTGACTTTGAAACCAGAATAGCTATTTTGAGGAAAAAAATTCAGCGGGAAAATTTGGATGTGTCCGATGAAATTGTTGATTTTATTGCTGCAAAAATACAGTCCAATATTCGGGAGCTGGAGGGGGCACTAATCAGATTAATCGCCTATGCCTCCTTCAATAATCAGGAAATATCCCTGGAGCTGGCTGAAGATGCCCTGCGGGATGTTTTTCCGGAAACAAAGCCAAGAATTATTAATGTTCAGTTAATTCAACAAACTATATCTGAACACTATAATCTCAAGGTGGAAGATTTAAAGGCAAAAAAGAGAACTCGAAGCATATCATTTCCCAGGCAGATAGCAATGTACCTGACCCGTGAAATGACTGATCTTTCCTTGCCCAAAATTGGGGAATTTTATGGTGGGCGAGATCACTCCACTGTAATTCATGCCTATGATCGAATAGCCAATGAAATTCAACTTGATCCGGAATTGGAAAAGACGATTTCAGAGTTAATCAACAAGCTGAAAAATAATTGATTTGTATTTTGTG
>JAAXTT010000158.1 GCA_013336365.1 Peptococcaceae bacterium | reverse complement strand
CCCGATGGACAGGTGATATCTAGGCTTGAAGCAGTAGGGCTGGATACTCCATTGATAATTTTTTACGGCAAGTACCTTTGGACCAAGGGCATTCATTTGCTTATAGCTGCAATCCCTTTGATTTTACAGGAAAATCCCAAGGCATCCTTCCTATTGGTAGGCTTTGGTCGATTCAGAGTATATCTGGAGACCCTTCTTCAAGTTCTTAGCCATGGCAAAAGGCAGGTATTTTTCCGACTGTTGGAATATTTAAGAGAGCAAGAGGTTGCTAATCATTTTGGATCCTGTCGATACTGGGGCAGCTTGCAGGAGAAAATGAAAAATGAGGAGTTTTCTGAAAAATACTGGCAGGCAGCTGAATCAATGGGGGACAAGGTCATTCTCACAGGCTTTATGAGTCATGAAGTATTAAAGGATCTAATTCCTTGTTGCGATGTTGCAGTTGCTCCCTCTATCTTTCCGGAGTCTTTTGGTTTGGTGGCTGTGGAGGCTTTAGCCTCCGGACTGATTCCGGTCCAGACCAACCATTCTGCTTTTCATGAGGTGATAGAGAGCTATGCCAAGGCATTTGAGGAAGATATATTACCCAGGGAACTAAAATTTCTCGGTGTTGATGAGTGCATAGTTGCCAATTTGGCAGAAAATATCAATCATTTGCTGGATTTTTACAGGGACATGACTTGGCAGGACAGGAGCCGGATAAGAAAGAAAGCCCAGGCCATAAGCCTGAAAAAATATTCCTGGCAGGGAGTGTTGGCCTCTATTATCAAAGAATATCAGGCAGTCAGAGAGGAAAATCAACCAACCCACCGGTAAATGGGAGGGTGCTTCTAGTCTCAATCATAAAAAAGACTGCGATCAAGATTTTACCTCAATCGCAGTCCGGTTCTATTGTAGCAGACCCTCCACCTGAAGATCATGCCAAATGCCCCAGCTTTTTAAAATCAACCTAATTCCATCAGGCTTTGTCACAGCGCTTTTAGGAAGATATACTGTAAGATCATCAGTGGTTATTTCATTATAGTCTTCCAGTTCCTTTGGTTTTCCTGCATACACGGCAGGCTTTTGAGTACAGCCTCCTCAACCGGCAATCATTTTCATTTCAACAGTAATAACGTCAGTCTTTTCCAAGATGTATTCCCGAGCCTCTTTAGTAATTTCAATCTTAGTCATGGATATCACTTCCTTTCCCTTATAGATACCCCATGGGGTATCTATAAATATATTAATTCTAAAGCTTCAGGCTGTCAATCTTTTTTTCAACATTACTTTTTTTCACCGAAATTATTAAAATTATTCAATTGACTACTATATATTGGTTTGGTACAATGTAACATACACTATATAGTGTATGTTACATTGTTTTTGTCGTTTGCTTGTAATCTAATACATAGAGAAGGTTGGGATATTTTTGAGTTTTATCGAGAAGGCACCGAAGGGATGGCCAAAGGCAGAGCTTAGTCCTACTGCCAGAGTCGTACTGGAAAAACGTTATCTTAAGCAGGTGGAGGGCAAGCTGGTGGAAACTCCTGAAGATATGCTGTATCGGGTCTCTACCGTTATTGCTGATGTTGAACAAAAGTATGGCAAATCAGCCAAGGAAACCAAGGAATTGGCCAAGGAGTTTTATAAAATGATGGCTAATTTGGAGTTTATGCCTAACTCCCCTACCTTAATGAACGCCGGCAGGGATCTGGGACAGCTGAGTGCCTGCTTTGTTCTTCCTATTGAAGACAGTATGGAGGATATTTTTGATGCCATAAAGTTTGCCGCTATGATTCACAAGTCCGGAGGAGGAACCGGGTTCAGTTTTTCCCGTCTGAGACCAAAAAACAGCTCAGTTCGTTCTACTGGCGGGGTTGCCTCCGGTCCGGTAAGCTTTATGAAGGTTTTTAATGCGGCAACTGAAGCAGTAAAGCAGGGCGGCACTAGGAGAGGTGCAAATATGGGCATCCTCAGAGTGGACCATCCGGATATTCTTGAATTTATTCAATGCAAAGAGGACAACAAGGAAATTACCAACTTCAACATCTCGGTGGGCATTACTGCTGAATTTATGGAGGCCCTTTTTGTGGGGGGCAATTATGATCTGATTGATCCCCACAGCAAGGAAGCTGTCGGTCAGCTGTCTTCAGTTGAGGTTTTTGATAAAATTGTCCAGCATGCCTGGCGCAACGGAGAGCCTGGGGTAGTTTTTCTTGACCGTTTAAACAAGGATAATCCAACCCCGGTTCTTGGGGAGATTGAGGCTACCAACCCTTGTGGTGAACAGCCCTTGCTGCCAAACGAAGCCTGCAATCTAGGGTCGTTAAACCTTAAGCTTTTTGTCACTGAGGGTGAGGGCAAGGCGGTTATTGACTGGGAGAATTTAGCTCGGGTTACTAGGATGGCAGTGCGTTTTCTGGATAATGTTATTGATGCCAATCAATATCCTATAGATTCTATTGAGAAAATGGTCAAGGGCAACCGCAAAATTGGTCTTGGAGTCATGGGCTTTGCCGATATGCTTATTAAGCTTCAGGTTTCATATGCCTCTGAGGATGCGGTGGAGTATGCAGAAAAGGTAATGAAATTTATTCAGATTGAAGGAAGGCTGGAGTCGGAACGCCTGGCGATTGAGCGGGGAACCTTCCCTAATTTCGAAGAATCAGTTTACAAAGGTGTCCGCAAAATGCGCAATGCCACTATAACCACCATTGCTCCCACCGGTACAATTTCCATGATTTGTGGAGCCTCCAGTGGTGTGGAGCCAATATTTGCAGTAGCGTACACTAAAAACGTCATGGATGGCACTTCCTTTATTGAAGTGAATCCTCTGTTTGAAAGCTTTGCTCAGGAATATGGCTTTGATTCACCCAGCATGATGGATAAAATTGCTGAGACCGGATCGGTTCAGGGTGTACCTGCAGTGCCAAACTGGGTTCAGCAGGTGTTTGTTACAGCTCAGGAAATAGATCCCCAGTGGCATATTCAAATTCAGGCTGCCTTCCAGAAATATACTGACAATGCTGTATCCAAGACGATAAATTTTGCAAAGACTGCTACTGCCGAGGATATTGCCAAGGCATATATGCTGGCCTATGAATTAAACTGCAAGGGTCTGACTGTATATCGTGACGGAAGCCGCTCTGAACAGGTCCTTTCTGCCGGGATCAATGGTTCCCGGCAGGAACAGGAGCAGGGAGAAGCTCCTATGGCCAACACTATTGTGCCCCGCCCTCGCCCGGAGGTTACCATGGGCGTAACTGAAAAAATAAAAATCGGCTGTGGCAATTTATATGTCAGTGTCAATGCTGATGAACAGGGAATCTGTGAGGTATTCACCAACACCGGTCGGGCGGGAGGCTGTTCCTCCCAGTCCGAGGCAACTGCCCGGCTGATTTCTGTAGCCTTGAGATCCGGGCTTTCAGTGGAGGTAATTACCGAACAGATTCGCGGAATAAGATGTCCTGCCTGTATTCGACGGGAGGGTGTCAATGTAACCTCCTGCCCGGATGCCATTTCTCGGGTGATCAAGAAATATATGGATGTTGATAGTGCTTCAAGTAGC
>JAAXTT010000157.1 GCA_013336365.1 Peptococcaceae bacterium | reverse complement strand
CGATCTCCGGGATAAAGATTTATCCCGGTGGGTTCTGCATAAGGAAGCATTCTTCATCAATTAACAGGACTAGCCGTGACAGACATGTCCATGGGATTGGCAGAGCTCTCCGGAGTCTTTGAGAGAGCCTGCAAGCCATTTTAAGGCCACCTCTTTAACCTCACCGGTACAACCCCGCAAAACCTCTATGCCTGAGCGATTTAGCACATTGATTGCACCCTGCCCCATGTTCCCGGCCAGCATAATTTTCACACCCAGCTCAGATAAAATTTGGGCAATATTTGATTTGCAGCCGCATCCGGCGGGAGATTCAACGACTTCCTGGGCGATTATTGTTTTATCTTTACTGTCAATTGTGAAAACAGTAAAATACTCACAGTGACCAAAATGGTCATCAATAAGGTTGTTGCGAGACGGTAAGGCAATTTTCATAAAACAGACCTCCGGAAAAGATATTATTTAGATTTTGGATATGCCCTTTATTGGCATATGACAATATGATATTATTATAGTATATAAATAGCATATGTCAATAAAAATGATAAGGAGCTTTTGTATGCCAAGACCAATAAAATGCAGAAAGGTTTGTTGCTTGCCGGCATGTGACCGGTTTGGCCCTCTAGACCAGAAGAAAAATGTGGTCAAGAGCATTGTTATGACCGTTGATGAATATGAAACCATAAGGCTTATTGACCTAGAAGGCCTAACTCAAGAGGAATGCTCTCTTCAAATGAAGGTGGCTCGCACAACCATTCAGCTGATTTATTGCAATGCAAGGAAAAAATTGGCAGAGGCTTTAGTATGCGGTAGAATGCTCCGGATTGAAGGCGGAGAATACAAGCTTTGTAAGGATTATGACACGCCTTGTGGAAAAGATTACTGTCATAGGCGGAAATACTTGGAAAAGGAAGAATAGAAGGGTTTTTAGTGGATTAGATTTTAAGGGCCGGGTGATACAAAATGGTATCAGGTATTTTATATTCAATTGCCTTTATTTTATTGGCAGTATCCTTTATTAAAAATAAAGATAAAACCCAAAAAAGCCTTCAGGTTGCCTGGAAGTCCTTTAAGAATCTGCTTCCAATGGTGTTTGCCATGATGCTTTTTGTAGGAATAATCCTTTCCCTGCTTAATCAGGCGGTGATAACAAGGCTGATTGGCTCAGAGTCCGGTGCTATCGGAGTGATAATTGCCTTAACAATTGGTTCTATTGTTACAATTCCCAGCTTCGTAGCCTTTCCTCTAGGAGGTGCCTTGCTTAAATCCGGGGCTGGCTATATGCAGGTTGCCGCTTTGGTTTCAACAATTATGGCCGTGGGCATTGTTACTCTTCCGGTTGAAATAAAATATTTTAACAAAAAAATTGCGATAAAACGAGTTGTTTTATCCTTCCTGATTTGCGTGGTATTTACTGTGGTAATTGGGAGGGTGATGTAGAAATGAAAAAGGTCTCGGTATATAAATGGGCGATTATATTTTTTCTGATCCAGATAGCAATTTTCCTGTTCAATCATAATACAGGTAAAAACGCATTTATGATTACCTTGTCAAACTTAAAGGAAATGCTGTTATTGATTCCCCCTATCTTTATTATAATGGGGCTTATGGATGTTTGGGTGCCAAGGGAAACCTTAATCAGATATATGGGTCAAGGCTCTGGGGCAAGTGGCTTGATTATTGCCTTTATTCTGGGAACTGCCGCCGCTGGTCCCTTATATGTTGCTTTTCCCTTGGGACTGCTCCTCATCAAGAAGGGGTCAAAGCTGTCAAATGTGATTTTCTTCCTCGGAGTATGGTCAAGCACCAAATTGCCAATAGTTTTATTTGAGGCGGCCTCTCTGGGGATTAAGTTTACCCTAATACATGTGGGAATCAGCCTGCCTCTTTACCTTGCTACCGCTTACTATATCGAAAGGTCAACCTCAAAAGACGCATTGGCCTTGATTGTCAATAAGGCAGAATGAAAGTAGGCTATTCAATTGCCTGAATTGCTCCCATAGGACAATAATTAACACATTCCATACACTTGACGCAGGCATCCTGGTCAACAGTGGGGGCATTAAAGCCTTCTTGTTTAAGGGCGTCAACCTTACATACCTTGATTGCCGGGCAGGAGTGGTCCTGAGGGCATTTTTCTTTTTTTACGATAATTTCCATTATTATCGGCTCCTTTTTTTTACATAATAGTCAGATAGATAGTCTGATCCTCTTTTTTGGCTTTTATCAGCTCACAATGCCGAAGCACCGCAAATTGCTTTTCCAGCTCCCATTTAGGCAGGTTAAGCTCTTGTGCCAGGACTTCCTTGGTAATCTGGCCTTTCTCTTTGATTATTTCATAAATTTTCTTTTGCTCCGGAGTAAGACCATCAGAGCCGGAATGACCCAGGATTTCCCTGGTAAATCTGGCACTGCTTACAGCTGCGGGATCACAGGATCTGGGGGGCTGAATGGTGCCGATGTAGCAGTCTTCACAAAGGGTTTCACCATAAAAATCGAAAACATCATCGTCTTCAGTTATTTTTTCCTTGCAGCGGGAACAGGTCATTTTTTCAACCTCCAAAAATATTATGTCGGGGACTATATTGGCGAAAGGGTTATGTTTCCAATATCTTATTGGTATATCCAAAGCCTGTCAACAATCTCTATGATGACAAAAACAAGAATTCGGTAAAGGCACAATATCTCGCAAACACAAAAAAATAATTGTATAATTATTTTGAACAGAATTGTTAAAGGCTGATGAGAGGAGGTTCAACATGCCCCAGGAATTTAAAGCAGGATGTCAAAGGCCCCCGATCAAAAAAGAGGCGCCCGAGATAGTAACCTCAGATATTCTGCAATCAAAGGAGGAGACAATGTCTATGGTCAAAGTGGGTAAGCCGGCACCGGATTTTACTGCTCCGGGGTTTTATCAGGGAAAGTTTATGAACTTCAATCTGGCTGAGTATGCAGGCAAGTGGGTTTTGGTATGCTTCTATCCGGGGGACTTTACCTTTGTCTGAGCTACTGAAATTTCAGCAGTTGCTGAGAAATATGAGGAATTGAAGGCCCTTGATGTAGAGGTTTTGTCTGTAAGTGTGGATAGTGTTTTTGTTCATAAAATGTGGAATGATCACGAGCTGTCAAAAATGGTCAACAAAGACATACCCTTTGCCATGTTGTCAGATCAGGACGGCAGCATTGGCAAGAGATATGGAATATATGATGAGGACGCTGGGGTAGAAACCCGGGGAAGATTTATTATAGACCCGGATGGTGTGATCCAGGGATTTGAGGTTTTAACACCCCCGGTAGGCAGAAATGTAAATGAATCAATTCGTCAAATCAAGGCGTTTCAACTGGTAAGGAATTCCCAGGGTACTGAAGCGACACCTTCCGGCTGGAGACCCGGCAAAAAAACCTTGAAACCAAGCCCTGACCTGGTTGGGAATGTGTGGAAGGAATGGAAAGTAAGTGAAGCATTCGAATAGCAAATCTGTATTTGTTTTGGCTTTCCATTAGAGTATCTTTGATTCAAAATTTTGCATTACGTCAGGCTTCAAACCCTAAAAGTGCGGAGTATTTGTGGGGGTGGGGGGTAGGACATTTCAGC
>JAAXTT010000156.1 GCA_013336365.1 Peptococcaceae bacterium | reverse complement strand
GGATATTTCCGAAGCCAGCCTAGCCAATGCACCCATATTTCCTGCCTTTGCGGAAGTCAGAGCATAGTTTACCTCCTGAAGGGAAAGTCGGTTTCCGCCCTGATAATACGACCTAAGCTGATTAAAAATATCTTCAGCCATAGCAACCTGAGCTGATTCACCACTTATAAGCATTTCTTCCCCCCGAACAATTATCCTGACCCCTAAAGCGTTTTCAATATAGGTCAGATGCTCATCATTGCGGCCAAGTATCTCAGATGCAGTGCCAATATCCTCTAAACTAATTTTGGCTTCTGTAATTTCTACCAATTAGTCTGTCCTCCCGATGCTGAAAATAATGTTTTATCCCGGATATTATTATTTCGACGAGCTTTTCAATTTTCCTCTACTGTCCCAATAGACAAAAATCCATTAATCAGATAAAAATAGTAAATTTTTATCTGATTAATGGTAATATAGATACAATGAAAAATGCACTTCCCGATAGGGGGGATAACCTTGACTGAAATCAAGCTTACGTCTATGTCAACAGCCTCGGGCTGAGCATCAAAGCTGTCACCAGCATTGCTGTCGCAAGTTTTGCGGCAATTACCGGAAATAACTGATTCAAATTTGCTGATCGGACCAAAAACCTCTGATGATGCTGCTGTTTATAAGCTTAGTGAGGAATTGGCAATTATCCAGACATTGGATTTTTTTCCTCCCATGACAGATGATCCTTATTTATACGGACAGATTGCGGCTGCCAACTCATTGAGCGATATCTATGCCATGGGAGGCAAGCCGATACTGGCTCTAAATATTGTTTGCTTTCCAAGCTGTCTGCCAATCGAAATGCTGGAAAAAATTCTTTTGGGAGGTGCCTCCAAGGTTTCTGAGGCAGGTGCTGTTATTGCCGGTGGTCACAGCATTGTGGATGATACCCCAAAATATGGACTGGCAGTCACTGGTGTCGGACATCCGGAGAAAATATTATCAAACTCAGGGGCATGCTCGGGGGATCTTCTTATCCTCACCAAGCCACTGGGTACAGGAATAATAAATATTGCAGGCCGTGGACAGTTGGCCTCAGAGGAATCAATTCAGGCGGCAACAAAAAGCATGCTGGAACTAAACCGCCAGGCTGCTGAAGTCATGCTACAATATCCTGTAAATGCCTGTACTGATATTACAGGTTTTGGACTCCTTGGACATGCCCTGGAATTAGCTTTAGCCAGCAGAGTATCCCTGGAAATATGGAGCAACAAAATACCTTTGTTGCCCGGAGTTGAAGAATTGGCTGCTATGGGCATGATTCCTGCAGGTGCCTACCAAAACAGAGACTATTTGAAAGATAAAATAGCCTTCCCCAAAGAGAGCAAAGCTGAGTCAAAAGCCATACTTTTTGACCCTCAAACCTCAGGAGGCTTGCTGATAGCGGCTCCACCAGCCAGTGCCCGATTCATGCTGGATAAAATGCAGGAATTGTCAATAAATGCCCAAATAATCGGTCAAGTAAACGATAAAAACAACGACTATACCATTAAAGTTGTTTAGGAGGAATAAGCTAAATGTCTGCCATGAAGAAAATTGATTGTCGAAAAATGAATTGCCCTCAGCCGGTAATAAATACCAAGCAGGCTCTGGATCAGATAAGCCAGGGAATAGTTGTGTCTTTAGTTGACAATGAAACTGCAAAGGAAAATATCCTGCTTTTTGCCAAAAACAATGGATATATTACCGAAGTCATTCCTATCGCAAATGACTACCAAATTACAATTACTAAAGGTGCCTCAGAGGAACCGGAAAAAAAATTCAATAGTATTGAGGCCTCAGAAAATGTGACCGGATTGGTCTACCTAATAACCAGCAACTTCTTGGGACAAGGATCTCCTGATTTAGGGGAGGTATTGATGAGCAGCATGCTGGTCAGTATTAATGAATTAAATCCGGCACCCCGGGCCATACTATTTATTAATACTGGTATTATGCTCACCTGTCATGACTCCCGCAATATGGATATTTTAAAATCCTTGGCCGGCAAAGGAACTGAGATGATTTCCTGTGGCACCTGTCTTGATTATTACAAGCTAAGGGAAAATCTCAAAATTGGCAGAATAGGCAACATGCTGGAAATCAATAATCTTTTGGTTGAAGCAGACAAGGTTATCGGAATCCCTTGATTAGTAGTTGTAAAAAAAGAAAAAGCAAAAGGCAATACTGCCTTTTGCTTTTTTGTTATCTCAAGAAACCAAAGCCAACTATTAATAAAACACTATATTATTGTACCTGAACAACCTCTTTTATCTCTGGCAATTCCTGAAGAATTGTTCTCTCAATTGCCATCTTTAACGTATAGGTTGACATTGGGCAACTTCCACAAGCACCTACCAGCTTAACCTTCACAGTTCCCTCAGGAGTAACATCAACAAGCTCAACATTCCCTCCATCATTAACCAAAGCCGGGCGGACCTTATCTAAAACAGCCTCCACCTTTTCCTTAAGCTCCATTTATTCATAACCTCCCATCCCTATAAGATTCCTCAGACAAGAGAAAACCTTGCCTTTTTTAAACATATTATAGCGTGATATTTTATAATTCTACCTCTTAAAACAGACTCTGGCAAGATATTAGTAATATTAATCAACCCGGTTTATTTTATAAATATTTCCAAAAGGATATCCTGATCCTGTTCCGGACTGTCTTTAGGGGTAAGGGCTTTATTTTTTGCAACCTTCTCCTTGATATCCTTGATTACTGTTGAATTATCTTTAGTGTTATTCTGTGTCTCAAGCTTTCTGGCATTAATCTTTTTGTCTGTTGGTCCAGGGTTGGCAAGGCTTTCATAACCGGAAACCTGATGCCCCACAAAGACTCCCAATTCTGAAATTTGATTTAGTATATCTGCCAAATCACTTTCTGCCAATCTGACAGAAAACCCTTCATTATCATTAGCTATCACATTACCGGGATTTTTTTTGTTAATAATAGCTGAAATATCCTCCCCGGCTTTTTTTATATCTGTTGCCTCCACTTCAAGAACCACCTGTTGACTTGATGCTATATTCATGGAAGTCATTAAAGTCTGATTTTCTTCTCCACCACTGATGCTATCGGCAGAATCAGGAATTATTATTTGACCCGGATTCTGGTCGTTGCTGTCATTATTAATATTGCTATCACTGCCGGTTCTGTTACTATCAGATATTGGAGAGGCCGCTATAATCAATTCCTTTCTTTTTGAAACTGACCCGGGCGTCAGTTTTGTTGGCTCTGAGACTGATGTCTCTGTCATTCTTGCAGCATCTTTGATAACTTTTATTTCTCCGGTTTCATTTCTGTTGCCTGAATATAGATCCCAGCCTGAAAACGCTATTCCCCAGATTAACAAAAAGCTTGCCGCTGTTCCAAGCGCCCCGGACCAAATCCAGACCTTTGCTTTTCTGTTTTTTTTGTTTCTTGAACCTCTTACTATAATTTCTTCATTAAGGAGCCGTTTCCTTAAATTTTTCCCAAACTCCTTTGGCGGTTCAACCGGTGGAAGGTTCTGCACAAGACCTGAGCCAAAACTTAGAATCTCAAGATCCCGGCGACAGTCCGGACATCCTTTAAG
>JAAXTT010000046.1 GCA_013336365.1 Peptococcaceae bacterium | reverse complement strand
GTCCCCTTTACTATATTTTCAGGCAGGGCTTTTTTCGAAAGGTGGGGAGTATATTTATCAACAAACTTGTTTAATATCTCTCGTTTCTCATTAAGGTCGACAATCATATTTGCATTCCCCGAAATAATCACACTATTGAAGATAGTATTTGTATCACAAGGAATTTCGATGTTATCATAGAGTAAGCCGAGCATTTCATCAACCTCAAAACCAACTTTTTTATTTTTTGAAATATAATCTGATTTTTGTCCCTTTGGCAGACAATGTGTGTAAATTGTCTTATTGTAATAGACAAAATGCATTGGCACGATATATGGGTATCCATCAGGACCAATTGTAGCAATTCTGCCTACCGGAGCTTTTGTCAACAGCGTTGCTATCTGTTCTTCGGTTAATGGGTGGTTTTTCATTCTGTTTTGCATAATTCATACCTCCTTGATAATCATTTTTTCTACATTCATAATTAAATTTCCTTTTAATAGAAGAGATATTTGCCCTAGATTGCTTGTCAAGCCGGAAAACAGTGAATATTTATTATTTGGAGGGGGTTATTATAGATGCCAATAAATATTGTTGTTGTGACTGGAAGTCCAAGATCAAAGGGAAATTCTGAATTTTTAGCAGATGCGTTTATCGAAGGGGCAGAAGAGTCTGGAAATATTATCACAAAATTCAATGTTGGCAAAATGGAGATAAAAGGTTGTATTGCATGCGAATATTGTTTTTCTCATAATGGCACATGTGCACAGGATGATGATATGCAGGAGATTTATAGTGCATTGCACAAGGCGGAAATGCTGGTATTTGCAAGCCCGATTTATTACTATGGCTTTACCTCCCAGCTTAAGGCTGTAATTGATAGGCTATATGCCTCATATGGACGTGAAAATTTTTTCTCGATAAAATCCACTATTTTGCTGCTGACCTGTGAAGAAGAGGCTGTTGCAGCTGAATCGGCTATCTTACAATATAAAACTATTGTTAAGTATCTCGGATGGCAAGACAAGGGAGTTATTGTCCAGGAGTTAGTAAATAAAAAAGGAGAAATTCAAGGGAAAAAATCTTTAGAAATTGCAAAAAAAATGGCGATGAATCTGCAGGACCCTTAAAAAACGTATTTTAATGAAATTTTAATTATAGTCAAATATTCCTTAAAGTTTTTGGAGTTAGAATTGAGCCATGGTTTTATACAAAACCAAATTTTAACAGGAAAAGGGAGGTTTTGTCTTTGACAACTATAGAGCAGGTTGAAAAGCTATGTGCTATGGCCAACATCAGTTATGAGGAGTCCAAGGCTGCTTTGGACAGTGCAAACGGTGATTTGCTGGATGCTATTATTTTTTTAGAAAAGCAGGGAAAGGTGAGGGCGCCAACTGGAGACGGTTATTACAGCAGTGAAAAAAACATAGATAAAGGCACTGTTTTATCTAAGGAAAATGGTTCGGAAGGTCAGGAGTATAAAGGCAGTAAGGAAAAGTCCTTTTGTTGCTCCTTTAAAAGGATTAGGGAATTTTGTTTGAAAATGATTCGCAAGGGCAATGCTAACTCCTTTGAGGTGATTAAGGGTGAGGAAATCAAGGCATCACTGCCTGTCACCATTCTTGTGTTTCTATTATTACTAGCTTTTTGGGCAACTGTTCCCTTAATTATCATCGGATTATTTTTTGGTTTTAAATATCGTTTTATCGGACCTGATTTTAAGGGCAGTACAATCAACGATACTATGAATGATGTTGCTGCTGCTGCAGAAAACCTCAAGAAGTCCATGAAGAGTTAATATGCTGTTGAAATGGCGGGACATGTATGAGTGGAAAAATACTGATTATCGAGGATGAAGAAAAAATTGCCAGGTTTATTGAGCTTGAGCTTAGCTATGAAGGATATGTCACCAATAAGGCATTTGATGGTAGAAAAGGCCTTGAAATGGCAGAACATGGCGAATTCGACCTTATTTTATTGGATATAATGTTGCCTCAGCTTAGCGGCATGGAGGTTCTGCGTAGAATCCGCAGAACCTCCTCAATTCCCATCATTATGCTTACGGCAAGAGATAGTGTAATGGATAAGGTTTCTGGACTGGATAGGGGAGCAACCGATTATATTACCAAGCCCTTTGCCATTGAAGAGCTTCTTGCTCGCATTCGCAATGCTCTTCGAAAAAACCTTAATGAGGATGTGGAGGTGCTGTCTGCCTCTGGTCTGGTGCTGGACACGGGCAGCCGCACGGTTACCGTAATGGGTGTGCCTATTGATTTGACTAAACGCGAATTTGATCTTCTCCATTTTATGCTAAAGAATAAAGGAATGGTGGTTTCCAGGGACTCGCTGCTCGAGAATGTATGGGGCTTTGATTTTTCGGGAGAAACCAATTCGGTGGATGTTTATGTTCGTTTTCTCCGTGGGAAAATTGATGAGGTCTTTAATATTAAGCTAATTCACACTGTCAGGGGAGTAGGGTATGTGATAAAAGATGAAAAATGAGACCCTAAATAATTCCTCCAACCGTATTAAGCATAAAATACGGTTTTCTCTTGTATGGAAACTTAATGTAAAATTATTCTTCAGAATGTTAAGGGTGTTATTAGCCCTGAACATTATTTTGTGCTTGGTATTTGTGGCCGGGCTTATTGTCCGTGCGGAACAGACTGCAGCAGAAACGGCAGAAATACTAAATCAAATGGGGCTACCTAACCCGGAAGGGGAAAAGTGGCTCATGCTCAGTGGATATAAGGTTTATTTGCAAACAGGTGAAGAGAAAGGCTTCCAAATCCCTAAAAATATTCAGCCCTACCTTTCGAAACAGACTGCTTCCGGAATAAGGAGTATTACCCTCCCCAATCCGGAAAATATGACTCTTTGGGGACGATTACAGAATGCTGTCTATAGTGTGACAGTCAAAGCTGATAATGGGTTTTACCGTGTTTCCTATCAACCCCAAAAACCACTGCAAGTTTTTGTTTGGATTTTCGCTGTTATTTTGTTTTTGGAGTTATTAATATTGTTGCGCAGTATTTTTTCAGGAGCAAGAATGATTCGTAAAATCCTTAGGCCCATTGAGGAGTTGGCTCAAACAACACAAAGTCTCAGTAAGGATGGGATTTTTGAACCTGAGCAGCTGAAGGATTTGGCATTCAAGTTGGAAAAAATCAATGCTGCAAGGCTTGATACGAGGATCTCGGTGGGTGAAACCCAGAATGAGCTGAAAAGTCTTGCTTCGGCAATTAATGGTATGTTAGACAGGATCAATGAAGCTTACCGTTCTCAGGTTCAATTTGTGTCCGATGCATCTCACGAGCTAAGGACCCCAATTTCAGTTATCCAGGGATATATAAATCTGCTGGATCGCTGGGGTAAGAAGGATGAAAAGACACTCCAGGAATCTATCGATGCTATCAAGGATGAGACGGAAAACATGAAAGAGCTGGTAGAGCAGCTTCTGTTTCTTGCTCGGGGTGACAGCAACACCAGAACGCTTATGTTAGAGAACCTTGAATTATCCGGCGTTGCTGATGAGGTGCTTCGGGAAACAAAAATGATCGATAATGGGCATGAATACAATTCGTATTTTATTCCGGTTTATATTAATGCTGATAAAAGCCTTATCAAACAGGCAACTCGGATATTGGTTGACAATGCTATGAAATACACACCCTCCGGCAAGCAGATTACCATTTCTGTTACCGGCGCAGATGGATATGCTCAGCTTACTGTGCAGGATGAAGGAATTGGCATTGCCCCGGAGGCGGTTCCCAAGGTCTTTAATCGTTTCTTCCGGGACGATGAATCTCGTGCTAAAATCACCGGCGGATCAGGATTGGGCTTATCCATTGCAAAATGGATTGCAGAGCGGCATGGTGGGCACATGGAGGTGCTCAGCAGGTTAGAAATAGGGACCAGAATTACAATTTTATTGCCCATTGCACCAGAGGAGCCTTAAATGAAATAGACTCCGGACGCGTTTCTCCGGAGCTTATTATTGCTATTTATAATTCTGATAATATCCATATAGTGCACATAGTACGCACATTTACTTGAAGTGCTTTTGGTACCACCGAGTATTTCTTTATTTATATATCCCGAGTTATATAAAAATATAAATTCTCCTGCAGGGATACTCCAGGGTCAATAAACACCATTGGCTACTCCTAGGTGTATTTAGGGTGGTTTATTTTACTGTTTAAGCGCAAATGATATATTATTTTTTACAGGCATGGTATAAATAATGGAGAAGTCGCAAAATTAGAAATATTCAGACAATTATACTGGGGTACAAAAAATTTATCCGAATGGGGTGTTATTTATGAGATATGTCCTGAACAATGGTGAAAAAAGACGACAAAAAAACATTATTTATCAGGTTGCTGTTGCATTAAGTGTGGGAAAAAAGTTTGCAAAGCTTATGAAGCTATCTCACTAATAGGTTTTTTGTATAGCAGGCCATCCTGGTTTAATTATCAGGGTGGCTTTTTATTTGGATTTGTCCAAATAAAAAATAATAGCTCTGCTTGAGGCTGCCGGATTTGAAATAATAATCAAAAGACAGACAGTATATAACCTTTAATTAATCAGATGCCAGCTGATCTACCCAAAAGCAAGGTGGACATCATAATCTTAATATTATAGTATGATAAATATATGATGATATAAAGGAGGAATGATGATAATGATGCACAATTTTTATGGTCCTGGGGTTCAATTTGCAGGACGAGGTGATTTTTGGTGGCTGGGATTGATTTCCATGGTAATTCATCTTCTTTTCTGGATTGTCATGATTTATTTTGCTATAAAGCTTATTCATAAATATTTCCCCGGTATAAGCGTACTTAAGGAAGATGAGGACAAGGCAATGTCAATTCTTCGTGAAAGATATGCAAAGGGAGAAATCGATAATGAGGAATTTAACCAAAGAAAGGCAGAGCTTGAGGTAAAAAACAATTAGAAATTTTAGCTCAAGCAGAGGATGGTAAGACACCGGAGGAATGATAATTTGCAAAAAATAGTCAGCATAATAATCATATTGATTCTTACAGTTGTCAATCTCAATTCAAGTGTTTTCGCAGCCACAGCTTCAGCGGATGTGAAGGCTGTATGGATGGCAACGATTTTCAATATTGATTTCCCAAGTAGCAAAAGTGACGTAGCTGCTCAAAAAAATGAGTATATAAATAAATTAGATAAACTTGCTGCTGCAGGCATCAATACTATAGTAGTTCAGATAAGACCTAAGGCTGACGCTTTGTACAAATCGGAGATCAATCCTTGGTCAGATGTTCTGACAGGAACCCAAGGTAAAGATCCGGGCTATGATCCCCTGTCCTTCATGATAGGGGAAGCACACAAAAGAGGAATATCCTTTTATGCTTGGCTGAATCCTTATAGAATAACTACCGTAGGAACAAGTCTGACTTCTCTATATGCCAAACATCCGGCAAGAAAGCATCCTGACTGGGTTCTCAGCTACAATAATGCCTTGTTTTATAATCCTGAATCCCAGGGTGTAAAAACACATATTGTTGCCACAGTTAGTGAAATAGTAAAAAATTATGATGTGGATGCGATTGTTTTTGATGACTATTTTTATCCCTCAAATTATCCCCTTCCTCCGGGGGAAGGTAAAGATGGGGCGATTGCCAATAACAGACGGCAAAGTATTAATGACTTGATCCAACGAGTGAGTGCTGTCATAAAAAGCAGTGGGAAGACGACCTTGTTCGTAGTAAGTCCAACCGGTATCTGGAAGAATAAAACATCCGACCTCAGCGGCTCTGATACAACGGGCAATCAATCTTATTATTCTGTGTATGCAGACACCAGGACATGGATAAAAAACAACTGGATTGATTATGTTGTTCCTCAGATTTATTGGCAAGTGGGGCATAAAGGGGCTGACTATGAAACGCTTGTTAAGTGGTGGTCCAATGAGGTAAAGGGTTCTAAGGTTAAACTATCTATTGGGCAAGGCATTTATAATGAGCTGGTTGCCAAGGAAATAGATGTACAATTAAAAATCAATCAAAAATATCCTGAAGTACAAGGTAGCTTTTATTATGGGATGAAGAATCTGCTGGCAAATACAGCAGGCTGCAGGGAGAAAATATCAAAATTACCTCAATCACAGGTGGCCCTCAGGATAGGAACTGTTACTGCCACTGTTTTGAATATTAGAAGTGGCGGTGGATTGCAATATTCTGTTGTCAATAAAGTAGTAAAGGGTGCAAAGGTGACTATTTTAAACAGCCAAGCCGGATGGTATTGCATTAGGTTGGCAAATGGACAAACCGGTTGGGCAAGTGAGGCACATATTAAACAATAAGTCAGTCAGAAGGGTCCGGCGATAGCCAACTTTTCTTCTTTGCTTGAAGCTCTTCAAGCAAGGACTCCAGTTCTTCCAGCTCTTGAACAAGAGAAGGTTGAACTGAGTGAAAGGGCCAGCGTTTTTTTACATCGTCTATTTTATTTTTCACCTCAGAGATGTGTTGGTCTAGATTATCCAATTATACGAGCCTCCTTTTTTAAAATTAATTTCGGTATATTTTCCTGTGCAGTGCAAAAATCCATAAAAAGCTTGCCAACAGGAGAGATAGTTTTTTCTTTGTTGTAGGCAAGATAGAATTCCCTTTTTTCTGAAAGCTCTCCCAGCTCAAAGGTTTTTATTAAATTATGTGACATAAATTCAGAGGCAGCTATTTCAGATACAATCGAGATGCCTAGTCCCTCCCGTACACACTGCATTAAGACCTGAACACTGTCGAAGTAAGACACCACCTTGAGTCTTGCTACATCTATTCCGGATTTTTTTAGGATTTTTTCTACAATCATTTGGGTTGCGGAACCGGGTTTTCGAAAAAGGAAAGGATATCCAATAAGATCTTTCAGTTTTGGAGTGTTACTTATCTCCACGCCTAAAGGTGTTATTAAAACCAGTTTTTCCTCAGTCAAAGGAAGATAATTCAGCTTATCGGTATAGTATCGCAGACCCAAAAAGGCCAGATCAGTTTCTCCCCTGAGCAGCATTTCTGCTGCATATTTAGAGTTGTATGTTTCTAAAGTAAACTTTATATCCGGGTTTTGAGAAGAAAACCTTGATATCAGCTGAGGCACTATATAGTGAGCCGGAACTGTGCTGGCACAAATTTTGATATTTCCCTCAATTCTTATTTTATAGTCCTTTAAATCCATCAAAGCTTTTTCCTTCAGTAGCAGTATTTCTTTTGCCCAGGGATAGAGCTTTTCGCCAAAGCAATTTAAGACAACTTTTTTACCTAATCGGTCAAAAAGCTTTTGTCCAAAATATTTTTCCAGGCTTGCTATATGGGTACTTACAGTTGATTGACTAAGATAGATGCTCTCAGCCGCTTTTGAGAAGCTTTTTTCTTCAGCTACCCTAATGAAAATGTATAGTTGATGCATCAACATAAAAAATCTCCTTGGATGTGGATTTGGTATTCATTATATCAACAAATATTAATTGTGATTATAGATTTCAATCACAATTAATAGAAGCATGAGTTTTATTTTTGTTAAATTTTGAATGATGAAGTATACTTAAGTTTTAATAGAAATTATATTATGGCTTTTTGAGAGGAATTTTATATTGGGTAATAATAAAGTTTTAAAGGTTGGGATCGGCTTTGCAACCGGAAGAAAAAGCTTCCAAAAAGTTTTGAGAACTTACATATACAGCTTTAATGAATCTGGTTTAGTAGAAGACCAAATGATTAGTCTAAACCTTTTTGTTGCCTATGATTTAACCTATAATGACACAAAGGCTGTAGACTATACAAATATGCATTCTGAATTAGTAGAGCAAATTGACAGTAGCATGTTTATTGGAAGTGTAGCAATAAAAGAAGAAATTGATTATCTGGTGAGAGAAAACATTGTCAGTACCAAGGAAGCTGATATGATTTTTGGCAAGGGATATGCTTCCAATCGCAACGCAATACTTTATTATGCCATAAAGCAAAAAATGGATTGTTTGATATTTCTGGATGATGATGAATATCCCTTGGCTGTGACCCATACTAAGGATACTGCGATTTGGGGAGGGCAGCATGTTCTTTCCACCCACTTGAAACATATTGGACGGGCAGATATTACCCATGGTTATCATTGTGGTTATATCTCTCCGATTCCTTACTTGGAGTTTAATGAAACAATGACTGAGGATGACTTCCGACAGTTTATTGAGGCTATTAGCAATGATATTATCAACTGGGATAAGGTCATGAGTGTTATGGCTAATGGGGGAGTTACTTATGCAGATACAAAAATATTAACAAGTAAGGAAGCTGTGGAGGTTCAAGAGGTCAACAAGGCCAAATTTATCTCAGGTGCCAACCTGTGTTTTAATTTGAAAGACCCTAAGAGAATTCAGCCTTTTTACAATCCTCCCGGAGCACGGGGAGAGGATACATTTTTAAGTACCTGCTTAAGTGAAAGAAATGTTCTGCGAGTACCCTGCTATACTTTCCATGATGGTTTTTCTACTTATAATCGCTTATTAGAGGGTGTTTTGCCTACAAAATTGAAATTTATTAAAATTGATACCGAAAAAATAATAAATAGGTTTTACAAGGCCTGTATTGGCTGGATTCGCTATAAACCATTGCTTCTTTATATTACTCAGCCCAATGATTATCTTGATAAAATTGAAGAGATGCGCGACAAGCTGGAATTAGTTCTACCTAAAATATGTGATTATTTTGACCAGCCTGACTTCATCAAGATTTTGGGCGAGTTGAATAAATATCACAAGAATGTAGAAAAACATTACTTAGCCTTTAGTGAGACCCAAAAAGTATGGAGCAAGATAATAGAGCATTTTGAACAAAGGGAAAAAGAAGAGGTAAATTAAGAAATTAATGTGGTATACAAAAAAACTGGTAGACGATGCAAAATGCTCGGATACCAGTTTTTTTGTATATTGCTATATCTGGATATCAATTATACTCCCAGGATTAGTATTGTTGCTTGAGGTTGATGTGTTGTTTATACTATCCCGGTCCGATACAGCTGATTGCTCAGAAAGTTTGTCCTGATTTTTTTGCTGGAGTTTTTTTATTTCTGCATCCAACTGTTCTATTCGGGCTTGCAATATTGATATCTTCTTTTCTTTTATTTCTGCAGTATCTTTACTTTTATTTTCCTCTTTTATTTGTAACTGCAGTTGTTTTATCTGGTTCTTAAGCTGAGCAATATCACCGGTACTTATAGAAGCATAGTAATTATTTGAGGTTGAAGAAATTGATGATAAGCCCATATTATAGTCCCCCTTTTAACAATTCATTTTCATTATACTCCTAATTTGTTAATTTAACAGAAGAAAGGAAATCAAAGCTTGTATTCAGAAGAGATAAATTATTTTATTAGTTCATTTTCTATAATATTAGGATTAAGTTACAATATAAACAACACGATTGCAGTATTTGTAAAATCCATAATTAAGGTAGAGGGCTCAGTATAAATTATTGGACTTATGTGCAGACAATCAATATATCATAATTTGATTTAAGGGGCCTTAATAAATGGGAATCTTAAGCAGAAAAATCTGGCGTTACATGACAAATAATTTGGGCCAGTTCCTTGCTGCCTCTGCTGTGGTTATGGGAGGAATCATAGTTTATATAGCTATGAGCAGTGCCTATTATTCCCTAGAGCAATCTCGGGATGATTTTTATCGAAATAACCAATTCGCCGATTATTATTTTCAGGTTGTAAAGGCTCCTGCAGGTGTAACAAGACAGATTGAGGAATTGCCCGGGGTCAGGAGAGTAACAGGAAGAATTCAGCGGGATTTTTCAATTATCAAGGATAATCAAGAGAGAGCCACTGCTCGTGTAACAGGCTACAGCTTTCCTCCCGGCAATGGACTGAATCAACTGACTTTGGTTAAGGGAAGATTGCTGTCAGGGAATAATGATTCAAATGAAGCAGAGGTAATTTTGGATCCAAAATTTCTTGCTGCAAATAGACTGGGCTGGGGAGACAAGGTTAAGATTTTGGTTGA
>JAAXTT010000155.1 GCA_013336365.1 Peptococcaceae bacterium | reverse complement strand
ATGCCAACGCTCGGCAGCAGCAGCCGGATTTCCTTTCGCACCAGTGCGTTCATGGCTGGAGTTTGGTTAAGGAAATAAGGACCCAATCCCAGGTTCCTATAATTATGCTTACTGCGAGAGGTGAGGAATATGACAAGCTTTTGGGCTTTGAGCTTGGGGTAGATGATTATATTGTCAAGCCTTTCAGCCCAAAGGAGCTTCTTGCAAGAATAAAAGCAATTCTTCGCAGAAGTACTAACGTGAAAGAGAATTATTCAGAGGAGTCCTTTACTCTTAATGGATTGGTAATTGAATTCTTTTCCAGAAATGTCTATATAGATGGTAAATTAACAAGTCTGACTCCAAAGGAATATGATCTGCTTATTTTATTTGTAAAAAATCCCGGCAGGGTATTTTCTAGGGATCAGTTGTTGAGCTTTGTCTGGAAATATGATTTTTCCGGAGATAACCGAACAGTTGACACTCATATTAAGATGCTTAGGGATAGCCTTGGCAGTTATCGAAAGCATATAGTAACTGTATGGGGCACAGGCTATAAATTTGAAGTCAGGAGGTAAAGATGAAGAATATTGCTTTAAGATTATGGCTTGGAATGATGGTCTTAGTGGTTCTTATTCTAGTCTTGCTTTGGCTTTTTCAAATAGTTTTCTGGGAGAGCTTTTACACGAACATGAGGATATCGGCAATTAAGGAACAGGGGATTGAAATAGCTCAAGCATATGATGAGATTGATCAAAAGGCATTTGAGGAAATGATAGATAGCTATTGTTATAACAACAACCTAAGCTTAGAATTGTTGGATAAAAATGGGGAACCAATATATGTCGGCGGATTAACAGGTTCTTCAGGCTTTGGCGGCCATTTCATGATGATAAAGAACAGTGCAAGAAAACAAGTTATGGATAAGGTTATAGACGGTGAGGAAGTAACTGTATCCCTGGACCATCCAAGATTCGGCAATAAAATTGTCCTGATTGGTCTGCCGGTGATAAAGGACGGCATATCAGGGGCTTTGTTGATAACCATGCCTCTTGCTTCAGTTGTGGATACAGTATTAATTCTCAAAAAGCAATTTTTATATATAGCTTTAGTATTGCTTTTTTCCTCCATGATTATTTCTTCTTTGATTGCTCGGAGCTTTAGCAAGCCTGTTATAGAAATTCAAAAGGTATCAGAAAAAATGGCCTCAGGAGACTTCTCGGCAAGGGTAACTTCCAAGGGGCAGGATGAGATAGGAAAGCTGGCAGCTTCAATTAATTATTTAGGGCAACAGCTTGCTAAGAATGAAACCTTAAGGAAAGAGATAATAGCCAATGTATCCCATGAGCTTCGAACTCCCTTAAGCCTGATAAGAGGTTATGCCGAAACTATTAGGGATGTAACTTGGAATGATTTGGCCAAAAGAGAAAAAAACATTGCAGTAATAATTGATGAGACAGAGAGGCTCAGTGCATTGGTAGATGATATTTTAAGTCTGTCTCAGTTGCAGAGTGGATATCTTAAACTTGATATTAAAGAATTTTCCATATTGGATTTAATAAACAGGGTAACAAAAGGACTTGATATATATAGCCAAAAAAACTATATTCAGATAATTCAAAAATGCACTGCCACAGTATTATCAGTCCGGGCTGATGAAGGGAAAATTGAACAGGTAGTTTTCAATCTATTAAACAATGCCTTAAATCATTCTCCAATAGGCGGGATAATTGAAATTGCGATTTCAGATTTTTCTGAGTATGTAAAGGTGGAGATTTCCGATAATGGCAGGGGAATAAAGGAAAGAGATATCCCCTATATCTGGGATAGATATTACAGAGGTGAAGGTGATGAGGATATCAAAGAAAATAATTATCGATCCGGGCTGGGGCTTTCAATTGTGAAAGGCATTTTGGAGGCACATAACGCCCGGTATGGGGTAACAAGCAGCTTAAATGTTGGCACGACCTTCTGGTTTGAGCTGAAAAGATAATTTCATTCTTTTTTCAAGTTTTTATCACACTTTTATCACATTTAACCCTTAAAGTATAACTAGGACAATCAAATCAGATTTTAAGGGAGAGTGGAGCAGATGAAAGGAATTAAAAAGCTGGTTGTTATGGCAACAGTAATTGGTGTATTAGGAATAGCGGGGGCTGCCTATGCAGCCACAGATTTGAATCCTGCGCAGATTGTATCTGGGTTAACCGGCAAGACAGTTGACCAGATTTATGAAGAACGTGCAGCAGGCAAGACCTTGGCTGCTATTGCAAAGGATGAAGGAAAACTGGAGGAGTTCAAAGTAAGCATTCTTGAGCAGAAAAAAAAGGTATTAGACCAGCGGGTAGCAGCTGGCAGTATCACTCAGGAGCAGGCAGATAAGGTTTATAACTCCATCAAAAGCAACCAGGCAATTTGCAATGGTGATGGTGCCCCAGCTTCCGGCAGAGGGATCGGATTAGGCTTCGGTCAAGGTGGAGGCAATGGAATGAAAAAGGGAATGGGTAACGGCAGTGGAGCAGGGTTCGGAATCAACAGATAATAAGGTTTTAACAGGTTTCTTGCCGGGCACTAAGGTGCCCTTTGGCAGGAAACCTGTTTTTTTATTGGAATGAATGCTTATGGTGATATAATCAGATAATATTGTAATTATTTTTCATACTTAGGGAGTTGTTTTTATGCCAATAGTTAATGTAAGTTTGCAAGTTATTCCTATTACCGGGGAAAAAAGTTCCTATCCTGTTGTTGATAAGGTGATTGAGTATATTGCCGATAGGGGGGTAAAATTTTTGGTTGGGCCGATGGAAACTACCATGGAGGGTGAATTTGATGAGCTGATTGATATTGTAAAAAAGGCTCAGGAAATATGCATTAAAGAAGGTGCATCCAGGGTTATCTCGGTAGTGAAAATTGATTACTCAGCCAAGGGTGTTACAATGGATGAAAAGATAGGCAAGTACAGATAAAAATATGTTTTTGTCGGATCCTAATAATGGGGGCTTGGTTGTAATATTACTTAAACAATTTAAAAGGGTTATAATATATGCAGGTAATTTGGGCAGCGGCAAAACAGAGGTTTCTATCAACACAGCAGTGGCACTTAATGCCTTGGGAAGAAAGACTGCAATTGTTGACCTGGATATAATCAACCCATATTTCAGAACACGACTTGTCAAAGAAAAATTGGAGAAGCTGGATATTGCCGTTATTTCTCCTGAGAACAGATTTATATTTGCTGACCAGCCTGCAGTTTCACCGGGAGTGAAAGGGGTTATTTTGAACCGTGAGATTTCTGGAGTTATTGATGTGGGAGGCGATGATATAGGTGCGCTAGCCTTGGCACAGTACCGTAATCAGATCGACCTCGAGGCTGCCGAGCTGCTTTTTGTGATTAATTGCTGTCGTCCTTTTACAGCTGATAGCAAAGGAATTATTAGATATTTGGAGAGCATAGAAAATGCATCCGGATTTAAGGTTTCGGGACTGGTAAACAATACAAATCTGGGAGAGCACACCACGGCAGATTTAGTGCTTTCCGGTTACAGGACTGTGATGGAGGTTTCAGATCAGCTCAATTTAAAGATTAGGTTTACCTCAGTCAGAAGAGATTTGACAGCTGCTGTAGCTGATTTGCTGGAAGAGGAAGCCGAAATACTGCCAATTGATAAATATATGAAAGCACCATGGGAATAAAAATCAAAAAGGGGAGAG
>JAAXTT010000154.1 GCA_013336365.1 Peptococcaceae bacterium | reverse complement strand
GGAATTGGTAAAAGGTTTGACAGTTTTGGAATTATCTGAATTGGTTAAGGCTTTCGAGGAAGAATTTGGTGTTAGTGCTGCAGCTCCTGTAGCTGTTGCCGCAGCGGCTCCTGGTGCTGTTGCAGCTGAGGCTGTTGAAGAGCAGTCTGAGTTCGATGTTATTCTTACAGCAGCCGGAGATAAAAAAATCAATGTCATTAAGGTTGTTCGTGAAGTAACCGGTCTTGGCTTAAAAGAAGCCAAGGAACTGGTTGACAGTGCTCCAAAGCCGATAAAAGAAAAGCTCAGCAAGGAAGATGCAGCAGCTGTCAAGGCTAAGCTCGAAGAACAGGGTGCTTCTGTAGAATTAAAGTAGTTTATTAGGATTAATTTAAATTGGAGGCAATTGACTACAAAGTTGATGCCTCCAATTTTTAGCTTTAAAGCACATTCATTGGTGTTGACATTTAACGGTCTTTATGATAAATTTATTAAATCTTTGTAAAAATAAATTACCAATAATAGGGTATACTGTGATAATAAATTTCAACTATTGGCATTTTTTTACTGGACATATAAAAATATTATTTTGATAAGGCTATGTTTAAGCGAGGTTTAATTAATTTTAGGGGACCTTGCTTTTCGTTGTTTAATTAATTATAAATTCTTCTTCTGGGGGTGTGGTCCATTACATGTCTGCCTACTTGACTACTGGGTTAGAAGGCGAAAAGGTAAGAAGGAACTTCGGAAAACTATCTGAGGTTCTAGAGCTGCCAAACCTTATAGAGGTACAAAGAAATTCATACAACTGGTTTATGCAGGATGGGTTGAGAGAGGTTTTTAATGACATTTCTCCGATTCAGGATTTCACCGGCAACTTGGTGTTGGAATTCTTGGATTATTTTCTTGGTGAGCCCAAATATTCGGTGGAGGAATGCAAGGAGCGGGATGTTACATATGCTGTTCCACTTAGAGTAAAGGTGCGATTGATCAACAAGGAAACAGGGGAAGTGAAGGAACAGGAAGTATTTATGGGCGATTTCCCCAGGATGACTGATAAGGGAACATTTATTATTAATGGTGCCGAGAGGGTTATTGTCAGTCAGCTGGTAAGATCTCCGGGAGTTTACTTTGGGGATATTCTTGATCCAAGCGGCAAGAGTCTGTTTACTGCCACCATTATACCTAACAGAGGGGCTTGGCTTGAATTTGAAACAGATGTGAATGACCATCTTTTTGTGCGTATTGACCGCACAAGGAAAATTCCTGCCACTGTTTTGGTAAAAGCCTTGGGTTTTGGAACCAAGGCAAAAATAATGGAACTGTTTGAGGATAATAAATATATATTAGAAACCTTAACTAAGGATAATACCGATTCTGAGGAAGAAGCCTTAGTTGAAATTTACAAGCGTTTAAGACCCGGTGAGCCCCCGACAGTTGAAAGTGCCAGGTCATTGCTGGAGGCGCTTTTCTTTGATTCAAAAAGGTATGACCTTGCTAATGTTGGGCGTTATAAAATTCAGAAAAAGCTTAAGCATGGCATTATGTATCGTTATTTGGAATCTGAGAACAAAGAGGAAGAGTGGAATCCATATTTAAAGGCAATGATTCCTGTTGAAAGGGATTTTATTCGGGAATTAGTGCCCCAAGATATTATAGAGACTATTAAATATCTGACTAGACTTATTGATGGTCAAGGTGTGGTTGATGATATTGATCATTTGGGTAATCGTCGTTTGCGCTCCGTCGGTGAGCTTTTGCAAAACCAGTTTAGAATAGGTCTTTCCCGGATGGAAAGAGTAGTAAGGGAAAGAATGACTATTCAGGATGTTGATGTAATTACACCTCAGGTGCTAATAAACATAAGACCAGTGGTTGCCTCAATCAAGGAGTTCTTTGGGTCCAGCCAGCTGTCACAATTTATGGATCAAACAAACCCTTTGGCAGAGCTTACCCATAAAAGACGACTTTCAGCACTGGGACCCGGTGGTTTGAGCCGAGAAAGAGCCGGCTTCGAAGTCAGAGATGTTCACCATTCTCATTATGGCAGAATGTGCCCTATTGAAACTCCGGAAGGACCGAATATTGGTTTGATCGGTTCCTTAAGTACCTTTGCCAGAGTTAATGAGTTTGGATTTATTGAAACTCCGTATCGCAAGGCAGAAAAAGAAAATCGCAGGGTAACCGAGGAAATAGTTTATCTTACTGCAGATGAGGAAGAGGGGCACATTATTGCCCAGGCAAATGCGCCCTTAAATGAAGATGGGTATTTTACTGAAAAGAAGGTAAACGTTCGACACGGTCGGGATATTCAAACGGTTTCCGCTGATCAAGTTGACTTTATGGATGTGTCACCAAAGCAGGTTTTCAGTATTGCAACCTCGTTGATTCCTTTTCTGGAGCACGATGATGCCAACCGTGCATTGATGGGTGCAAACATGCAGAGACAGGCTGTACCATTGCTTAAAGCAGAGGCACCTTTGGTAGGCACCGGTATTGAGCGAAAGGCTGCCAAGGATTCTGGAGTTGTAATTATAGCCAGAGAGTCGGGTATTGTCGAAAGGGTTGCTTCAACCGAGATTCTAATAAAAGCCGATGATGGAAACCTTGATACGTATAAGCTTAGTAAATTCAAAAGATCCAACCAAGGCACATGTATAAATCAAAAGCCGATTGTAAGTAAGGGTGTCAGAGTTGAAAAAGGTCAAATTATTGCTGATGGTCCTTCTACTAATTTCGGAGAGTTGGCGTTAGGACGAAACATTCTGGTGGCTTTTATGCCTTGGGAAGGCTATAACTATGAAGATGCTATTTTGATTAGCGAAAAGGCAGTTAAGGAAGATGTTTTTACATCCATCCATATAGAAGAATATGAATGTGACGCCAGAGACACAAAGCTTGGACCTGAAGAAATCACCCGGGATATCCCCAATGTTGGCGATGAAATTCTAAAGGATTTGGATGATCGTGGCATTATACGGGTTGGGGCTGAAGTAAGACCCGGTGATATTCTCGTTGGCAAGGTTACCCCCAAGGGGGAGACTGAACTTACTGCAGAAGAGCGTCTTTTGCGGGCGATTTTCGGTGAAAAGGCTCGAGAGGTAAGGGATACTTCCTTGAGAGTTCCTCATGGAGAGTCAGGTAAGGTTGTAGATGTAAAGGTGTTCTCAAGGGATAATGGTGATGAGCTTGCCCCAGGTGTCAACCATTTAGTTAGAGTTTATATTGCCCAAAAAAGAAAGATATCTGAGGGTGATAAAATGGCGGGCCGTCATGGTAATAAAGGGGTAATCGCCCGGATATTGCCTGAAGAGGATATGCCCTTTCTTCCTGATGGAACACCAATCGAAATTGTGCTGAATCCACTGGGAGTGCCATCTAGGATGAATTTGGGTCAGGTTTTGGAGACCCATTTGGGCTGGGCGGCAAATACCATGGGATATAATGTGGCAACTCCGGTATTTAATGGTGCATCTGAGAAGGATATTCTGGATGCTTTGGCTGAGGCCGGTTTGCCTCAGGATGGAAAAATTCCTTTGTTTGATGGAAGAACCGGGGAGGAATTTGACAGCGCTATTACAGTTGGTTATGTATATATGCTCAAATTGGCCCACCTAGTTGATGATAAAATTCATGCAAGATCAACAGGCCCCTATTCGCTGGTCACCCAGCAACCATTGGGAGGCAAAGCGCAATTCGGAGGCCAGCGTTTT
>JAAXTT010000153.1 GCA_013336365.1 Peptococcaceae bacterium | reverse complement strand
CTAATAAAAAAGCTTATTAAGGAATCGGAAGAGGAATGCGACTACCTTATGAATGAGGATCAAGCCTTTTTAGCTGTTAAGAAATATATATATTCTCAAGGGACTAAATAATAAATTACATAAACCGGGCAGTGCTGAAGAACGGATAAGGCACTGTAGGGCAGGAGAAAAGCAGCCGGGTTAGGGCTGCTTGTTTATACCTAGGCGGCTTTTTAAGCCTTCTTGGAGAACCTGGGAGAAATTAACTCCGGCTTCATCCCCCAGGACTTTAAGATATTTTGGCACTGAGACATTAATTCTCATAGTAGCCAAGTCATTTGCTTTGCGATATTTAGCAAAGTCAATATCTACCCAGGAAACCAGTTCATTTGTGTCATGTTTTGGTTCAGAGGTAGCAGGTTCGGGAATTGTGCATCCATCATCCTGTTCGCATATTCCCCAAAGACCAATAGCATCACGAGCCATATATATTGCTTCTGCCAGGTCTTTGCCTTGGGTATTTATTTCCAGGTCGGGAACAGTTACAACATATCCGGAATCAGTAGGGGTAAGGACAATAGGATATACCTTTGTCATTTAACAGCACTCTCCTTTATAGTGGTAAGCTGAGGGCTATTTCAGTTCTCGTCGCTTGATAATTTTCTTTGCCAATATGTCATTTATTTCATTGTGCCTAGGGATTGGTTCATTAACTATTCCATTGGTGTAAATAGTGTGATCATGACCTTCTCGCTTTATCCACCAACCATTATTTTCAAAAAGCCGTATCAATTCTTTGCGCTTCATGTTTCCGCCCCTAATGACAATATACATATTAAATGTGTATATTGTCAATGCTATTTGTTTAACTTCCAAACACGATGGAGCAATATAACCGGTGATTAGGAGTGGCTGTGAGTCCTTTTGGATTGTGATAAAGAAAAAAACTTCGCTATTGTATCCCACAGGTTGATTTATTAAACCGGGATTAACTTTAAATCCATTGCTTTACTTCCCCTCGGCAATTAAAATTTAAACAGAGGGGGTTAGGTGATGAAGGAAATCAATATTGCAAAGGTTCTTGTTCAAAAACGCAAGGAAAAGGGGGTAACTCAGGAAGCCCTGGCAAATTATATTGGGGTTTCCAAGGCTTCTGTTTCAAAATGGGAGACGGGTCAGAGCTATCCCGATGTTACTTTTCTTCCTATGCTGGCATCATATTTTAATATCAGTGTTGATGAATTAATTGACTATAAGCCGCAAATGACAAAGGAAGATATTCGAAGGTTGTACCTTAAGCTTTCCGAGGATTTTGCTACAAAGCCCTTTGATTCTGTGATGGCAGAATGTCGCAAAAGGATAAAAAAATATTATTCCTGCTTTCCTCTTTTGCTGCAAATGGGGATTTTGCTGGTAAACCATTTGGACCTGCTGAAGGATAGCGATAAAACAGCTGCTTTGATTGGGGAAGCAAAGGCTCTGTTTATCAGGGTTAAGGAAGAAAGTGACGATGTGGCCTTGAAAAAGCAGGCCTTGTATATGGAGGCCTTTTCCAGTCTTGTCGCCGGTGATCCCGATGCTGCTCTGGAGCTGTTGGATGGCACTATTGAACCTGCCATGCCCCAGGAATCAATATTATCAGCTGCATATCAAATGACCGGTCGCCTTGAGGAGGCAAAATCAGTTCTGCAGGTTGGAATCTATCAAAATATTGTTGTCCTGTTTAATTTTTTCCCAGCCTATCTAATGCTCTCCACCGATGACCCGGGTAAATTTGATGAGATTTTGCGGCGGGCCTTTGTTGTTGCAGAGGCATTTGATATGAGACATCTGCATCCGGGGGTTTTGGTGGGCCTTTACATTTCTGGGGCCCAGGGATATATGATTCAGAAAAATAATGAGAAAGCTATTGAGATGCTGCATGGGTACACAGAAATTATAACCGGTGATATATATCCTTTGCGATTGCACGGTGACAGCTTTTTTAACCTTCTGGAAAACTGGCTTGATAAGCTTGAGCTTGGCAATGCCCTACCCAGGGATGAAAAAACAATCAAAAAAAGCATGGCAGATGTTGTCGTTAATAATCCTGTTTTTGCCAGTCTTTCAAATATGCAGCCCTTTCAAGGTATTATTGAAAAGCTGCAGAAGTGGGTAGTCGCTGCTTAAATATTTAATATAAAAATTAATGCCTGGAAAAATTTATAGAAGAGGAGCTTGATAATATGCTGATCGTCACTACTGAAAATGTTAAAGGCTACAAGGTAACAGAGGTCAAGGGTGAGGTATTTGGCTTGGTAGTTCGCAGTCGTGGTTTTGCGGGAAATGTAATTGCAGGTCTGAAGGGATTTTTTATAGGTGGGGAGATTTATCAGTACACATCCTTACTTGAAACCTCCCGGCAGAAAGCCATAGAAAGAATGATTGAGAATGCCCAAAAAATGGGAGCTAATGCAATTATAATGATGAGATTCGACTCCAGTGAAATTGGTGGGATTATGAGTGAGATCGTTGCCTATGGTACTGCGGCAATTATTGAAAAAGAGCTGACCCGGGAATAATTCCGGGTCAGCATTTCTTATTTATACACCCTCACCGACATAGTTTTAAAAACAACAAAAAGCTTGGCGTCCTTCTTAATTTCCAATTCTCCTAAGGACTTTGACGTTATCATTGCCTTGATGGGAATACCTATATCAACTGTGACCATTACCTTTGAGTCGGTATTTATTATTTCAGTTACAGTTCCTTGGTGGATATTTCTTGCACTGCTAACAAATGTCCCTTTGCTTAAGATAATATTTTCAGGAGGGATGGAAATCTTAACCTTTCCTTGGAGTGCAGTATCGACACTGATTTTCACGGATCCGACCTTGGCAAGCGTTTCACCATTTTCTTGACCCAATACTGCTTCAAAGATATTGGCTTGGCCTCGTGTCTGCAAGAGATAGGTATCAAATTGAGCTTGGGATATCCGGAGATGCCGGCCAATCCGGTGGGCCTCCAAATCACTTCGTTTAATCATTTCGTAGACAGTACCTTTTGTTATCTTTAGTTTTTGGGCAATTTCTTCCGGTGTATATAATATATCTTCCTTCAATTAACTCACCAACTTTACTGTTTAAATTGCACATCAAGTAATTTTACCATAGTATGCTATAAATCCTGAAGAGATAAATTTATCTGTCAGACAAATAGTGTTATAATATAATTAGTTTGTTTAAGTTGTGTTTAGATGTTTTAAGTTTGTTTTAGTTTATCCTATTTCGGGATAAGAAATGAGGTGAGGTAAATTAAGAGAGTAAACATGATATTGTTGGGCATCCTTTCCTTGGCATTGTTTTTGACAGGCTGTAGCAACAGCACAAGTATTAAAGAAACTACTATCACTGTTGCAGCGGCAGCAAGCTTGAAAAATTGCCTGGATGAAAAATTAATTCCAGTATTTCAACAAAGATACCCTAATATTAAAATTCAAACAACCTACGACGGCTCAGGAAAATTACAGACCCAAATCCAACAAGGGGCGCCAATTGATATATTTATTTCAGCAGCTATGACGCAAATGATTGGATTGGAGGGTCAAGGCTTGATCCTTGAGGATTCAGTTGTTCAGCTTTTGGAAAACAAAATTGTCCTTATTGTTCCGGAAAACAGCACCAAGGGTATAAGTACCTTTGGAGACATAATAAAGGCAGAAAAAATTGCCATCGGCGAT
>JAAXTT010000045.1 GCA_013336365.1 Peptococcaceae bacterium | reverse complement strand
ATCAGCCCGGCCAGACCGGTAAGCACTTTAAATTCAGAGGTTAAATAGGTTTATTTATAGATTGGGATTTAATAAATGTCTCTCTTGTGAGAGATTTTGTTTTTTTCAGACAACTAACAATTATTAGAAAGTTAAGGAAGGTGTATTTACAATTCTCAGCATAGAAAGATTGAATAATCTGGCTTTTGAGGTAGATAAGGAGATAGCAGAAATCTCGGAGGAGATTGAAGCAAATGCATTCATTAATCATAAAAAGATACTAGAACAATTTATTAACTCGGGGATTTCTGAATATCACCTTAAAGGCTCTACAGGATATGGCTATAATGATTCAGCACGAGATAAGCTCGAGGAAATATATGCCGGAGTATTTGGTTCACAGGCTGCTCTGGTCAGAAGTCAGATAGTAAGCGGAACCCATGCCATCGCACTTTGCCTTTATGGTGTTCTTAGACCGGGAGATGAGCTTCTGTCAGTAGTTGGACTTCCTTATGATTCACTTCATGGAATGATTGGAATTAATAGCAATGAATCCGGTTCTTTGAAGGATTTTGGCATTAAATATCAACAGGTGGATTTATTGGAGGGCCGCCCTGATTATAATAGCATAAGCAAAGCAATTAATAATAAAACAAAGCTGGTTTATATCCAAAGGTCAAGGGGCTATTCTCTCCGTCCATCATTAGATATTGATCAACTTTCTAAGCTTGTTGAATTTATCCGAGGCATTAAAAAAGACGTACTTATTTTTGTAGATAATTGTTACGGAGAATTTGTTGAATCCCAGGAGCCTATTGAAGTAGGTGTTGACCTTGTGGCTGGTTCTCTGATTAAAAACCCAGGAGGGGGTCTGGCTCCTTCCGGTGGATATGTTGTCGGGCGGGAAGATTTAGTTGAGATGGCAGCAGCTAGGTGGACAGCTCCCGGAGTTGGGGCAGAAATTGGTCCTTCACCTGATTTTGTCAGATTGTTGTTCCAGGGACTATTTTTGGCCCCGAGAACAGTAGCTGAATCCCTTCATGGAGCAGTTTTTGCCGCAAGGCTTTTTGAGAGACTCGGATATCAAGCATTTCCCGCGTATAATGAAAAAAGAACAGATATTATCCAAACTATATTGCTGGGCTCAGAGGAAAAGCTGGTTAAATTCTGCAAAGGGATACAAAGTGCATCTCCTATTGACTCCGGGGCAAGTCCTATTCCTGATGATATGCCGGGTTATGACAACAAGGTAATAATGGCAGCCGGTTGCTTTATCCAGGGAGCATCAATTGAACTCAGCGCAGATGCACCTATAAGAGAACCCTATGCTGTATATCTTCAGGGTGGAATGTCCAGACACTATACCAGGATGGCTGTATTAAATGCCGCAATGCATATTAATAAATAACCGAGATAAAATGAATACAGCAATAATATGGCAATAATAACATTGCTACCTATAATGGATTGCTGGACAGCTGAATAGTCAAATTTATATAATCATAATAGTCCGGTATGATATAATAGGTTGGATTTTATATTGGTTAATTTTTAAATAATTATTGAGGAGTGTATTTGCTGTGGGTGGATTTTTTGGAGTTGTTTCAAAAGACGATTGTGTAATGGATGTTTATTTTGGTACTGACTACCATTCACATTTAGGCACCTGCAGAGGTGGAATGGCAATATGGAGTGGCAAAAGCTTCAACCGATCCATTCATAATATAGAAAATACTCAGTTTAGGGCCAAGTTTGAATCTGAGCTACCTCAAATTACCGGTAATATGGGAATAGGGTGCATAAGTGACACTGAACCACAGCCTTTGGTAGTGCGTTCTCATCTTGGTCAATATGCAATAAGTACAGTTGGCAAGATTATTAATATTGAGGAAATAGCAGAGAAGGCGTTTTTAAAAAACAGTACTCATTTTCTGGAAACAAATACCGGTTCAATAAACCCTACTGAGTTGGTTTCAGTTATTATCGACCAAGAAAATTCCTTTAAAGAGGGCTTGCTTAAAGCTCAGGAGATTATTGAAGGCTCCTGCTCTATACTTTTGTTGACTCCGGAGGGTATTTACGCTTCCAGAGATAAGTATGGCAGAACACCATTGGTTGTAGGTAAAAAGGAAGGTGCTTATTGTATTTCCTTTGAATCCTGTGTATTTACAAATCTTGGATACATCCATGACTATGAGCTTGGTCCCGGGGAGATTATCTTTTTATCTCCGGAAGGTGTGGAAAAGGTAGCGCCGGCAGGTAATAAGATGAGGATTTGTGCCTTTCTATGGGTATATTACGGATATCCTTCCTCAACCTATGAAGGTATGAATGTTGAGGTTATGAGATATAATAACGGGGCTTCAATGGCCAAGAATGACAATGTGAAAATTGATATGGTTGCCGGTATCCCGGATTCCGGGGTTGGACATGCTATAGGCTATTCCAACTATTCAAAAATTCCTTTTGGCAGGCCTTTTGTTAAATACACTCCCACTTGGGCGAGGAGCTTTATGCCCCAAGATCAAGGAATAAGAAATCTGGTTGCAAGAATGAAGCTGATGCCAATACCTGAGCTTATTTCTGATAAAAGTCTTCTTTTTTGCGATGATTCCATAGTACGTGGTACTCAGATGAGAGAAACGGTAGATTTGCTATATAGCTGTAATGCTAAAGAGGTACATATCAGATCAGCATGTCCACCTCTTGTCTATGGCTGTAAGTATCTTAATTTTTCAACCTCCCGGTCAGTGATGGACCTTGCTGCAAGGCAGGCAATAATCGAGCTGGAGGGAAGAGAGCCTGATTCATTTGCTGCCTATTGTGATCCTTTAACTGGAAATTATAATGCAATGGTAGATCGAATCAGTAAGAATCTCAATTTTTCTTCTCTAAAATACCAGAATATACATGATATGATTGCTGCTATAGGTATTGGTGCTGATAAAATATGCACCTATTGTTGGAATGGTAAGGAATAAAATCGTCTTATAAGCAATGTTTTCTAACGAGAGAGACAGTACGGCTCTATTTATAAAAATAGAGCCGTACTGTCTCTCTCTAATTTGTTGTGGAATCCCTAAACCGGAAGTATAATATATACTATAACAATATTCTATTGATGTCATAGTCTTGATTATGAAAGGGAGGTTTCAGCATGATTATAAAAGATTTATTGAAATTGGTAAGCCAGGAGAGAAAAAGACAAGATAGAGCAAAGACCACCAAAAAATTGGCAATGGGAATGAGTTTTGCTGCAACCTTGGGCGCGGTAGCCGGAATGCTTTTTGCTCCTAAGTCAGGTAAAGAAACAAGGGAAGAGATAAATAAAAAAGCTACAACTGCCGCAGAGGTAGTCAAGGATACGATAGAGAAAAACATTGAACAGGTCAAGGAAAATGCAAATAAAACTGTCCGGGATATTGGCAGGGCAGTAGACGATATTCAAGAAAAAACAGAAGAATTAAAAGCTGGGTATGAGGAGATAAAAAACGATTTTAGCAAAAAAACTGAAGACATATTTAAAAAATAAAATCTTAAAAGTGAGGAAGCAGCTATGGTAATCCAATTTACATTACAGAGTTTAATATTCTTTGTATTCTGTGTTTTAGGAATTACAGTAACCCTGCTTTTGATCCCTATTCTATTAAATATGGGGAAAATTTCCGGCATGATAAGAGGAATATTAGAAGCCAATAAGGACTCTTTAAGCAAGTGTATAAGCAAGGCGCCGGATATAGTTGAGAACATTGAAAAGATAAGCATAAATATGCGAGAAACAACTGATAAAATTAACATGTCAGCACCGGTAATTTTGAAGGATGTCGAGTCAATAACCGGTGCTGTAAAAGAAGGTGTTGAAGCCACAAATAATGTGATTGAAAATGTAGGTCTGGCAATTAATGAAACAGTTTCAGCATACAAAAAAGATGCGTTGACAGTTGTAAACTACCTGCATATTTTTGAAGAGGTCATTACTATTATTTATCGCAATTTTTTCTCGGGAAAGCAATCCGGAAAATAACAGTAAAAAATACACCATATAAAAAAGTGAAGTGTTGCCTTGAGGATACTTCACTTTTTTAGTCGCCATAAGTATATTTTATTCTTACAAGGAGAATGTAATGGAAGATACAATTAAGGTAAATAAGCTACCGGAAACGAATAACCCAGAAGTCAAAAATATTATCTTCTACTATACCGGTACAGGTAATTCACTATGGATTGCCCGTACCTTGGCTGAAAAGATAGGGAATACAGAATTAAAATCTATAATGGAATGGGATAATAAGACTACTATTTATCCGCCGGTAGTGGGTATAATCTTTCCGGTACATATTTGGGGTATTCCGCACAGAGTGTTAAAATTCATAAATGAATTGGGCATAAAATCACCTGAATATATATTTGCCGTGGCTAATAATGCAGGTCAAGTATCTAATACCTTAGTGCAAATGAAAAAAGTCATGAGAGGTAAGGATATAAAATTATCTGGCGGATGGTCTGTAGTTATGCCCTCAAATTATATCCCTTGGGGTGGTCCCGGAACTGCAGATCAACAGAATAGTAGATTTCAACAAGCGGAAAAGACCCTTTCTAATATTGCGGAGAAGGTTACAAACAGGGTGATAATGCCCGTTGAAAAAGGACCAATTTGGCAAAGATTGCTTTTTACAGGCTTGTATAAACTTGCCTTTCCCTATGTGGCAAAAATGGACAATAGGTTTTGGGTTACTGAGGATTGTAATCATTGCAATATTTGTATAAAAATATGCCCATCAAAAAATATAAAATTAGAAGATAATCAATTGCTTTGGTCAAATAATTGTGAGCAATGTCTTTCCTGTATTCAGTGGTGTCCTAAAGAGGCAATACAATACGGAAAAAGAACTATAGCTTATCATCGATATCATCATCCCCAAATTAAGCTAAGTGATTTGATAAAATAATTAGAAGCTGTTCTTAGAGTATTCAAAAAATTATATCTTTCTCCAAACACAAATATCCTTATTATTGAAATACAACAGTTTAAGAGAATATTTTTCTGCTATCCAGTAACAGGTTTTTAAACTATAAAAACAGACATGAGTGGAATCCTTCCGATACCACCAGCTATTAAGATTTATATTATCATTATGAAAAAGGGTCATTACAGCCAGGATTCCATTTGGGTTCAAAATTGATATCAGCAGATCTATTTCATTCCCGGGATTGAGAAAGTGTTCAAAAACTTCTGTAGATACAATTAGATCGTATTTTTTGTTCAAAAAACCTAAATCATTAAAGAAAAAAGGGTCATATGCATCCATTTCGATTCCTAAATCGGCTATTAATTCTTTTAATACTGGAACAGGTCCGCATCCATAGTCCAATCCTAAAGTAATTTCCTTATTAAAAGGGATAACTGTCTGATTAATAAAATGAGAGAGCATAGTCACATAGCCTATATTGTCAGGGCTATTTTCATGGAGTAAATATCTAGCCCTTTCTTTTTCTCGAGGCAGAACATATTTTTGGTCGATAAATAGAAGATCACAATTAGGACAGCGGTAATACCCGGGTGTTTCGATTTCATCAACTGTGTCTGCGAAGGCAGAACATAGCCGACATTTGTTTGTACTCATGGTTAATACCTGCGCATTAAACCAATTACCTTGCCAAGAATCGAGACATCTTTGAGTATTATTGGTTCCAGCCTCGTGTTTTCAGGCTGCAGTCTAATGTGAGAGTTTTCCTTGAAGAATCTTTTCACAGTGGCTTCATCGTCGATCATAGCTACGACTATATCTCCATTATTGGCATTGGATTGTTGCCTGACCACAACCAGGTCATTTTGGTGAATACCTGCATCAATCATACTATCTCCGCGGACTTGGAGCATAAAAAATTTTCCTTCTCCGAAGTATGCGGTAGACAGGGGAAGGCATTCATCATAATTCTCACTGGCAAGCATTGGCTGACCGGCTGCAACCTGGCCTAATATCGGCACGGAAGCGGTATCCTGTCGATACAGGTATTCACTCTCCATAATCTCCATTGCCCTGGGCTTGGCTGGATCTCTGCGAATATACCCTTTAGCTTCCAACCGCTTAAGATAACCGTGTACAGTTGAGCTGGATTTCAAACCTACTGCCTGACCAATCTCTCTTACTGATGGGGGATAACCTTTTGTTTTTATGTTGCTGGCTATAAATCCAATCACAGATTTTTCCCTTTGGGTAAGATCATCCATTTCAGCACAACCCTTCCAATTATTTGAAGATATTATAACACAAAAATACGTTCCATGAAACACATGTTCTATGGGGAGGTATGGTTATATTGAATGTATATAAAATACAAGATCAATACACGTTGAAATTAAAGGTTAGATGTGAAAAAATGAAAGTTAATGAGACTGAATTTTCTAATAAAGATGTCTTAATTACACAAGTATATAGTTAACTTAATACAATGAAATTTGCAAGTTATCGGAGGCGGTACTATCAAAACCATATCTACAGATAAAATTATTTCAGAGGTTGCAAAGCTATGTGCTGATTCCAACTATTATCTTGGTAAAGATGTTGTTGAAGCGTTGGAAAAAGGCAGAAAAAAGGAGATATCTCCTGTAGGTATAAATATTTTTGATCAGATAATTGAGAATGCCGGTATTGCAGCGAAAAATCATGTTCCTATTTGCCAGGACACAGGTGTGGCGGTAGTCTTTCTGGAATTGGGTCAAGACCTGAAAATTGAAGGTGGAGACCTTTATGAGGCAATAAATCAAGGGGTACGAAGGGGCTATCAAGAAGGATATTTGCGTAAATCAATAGTCAATCATCCCTTTTTAAGAGTTAATACCGGAGACAATACTCCTGCAGTTATACATTTAAAGATGGTGGCAGGTGAAAATTTGAAAATTATTGTGGCGCCTAAAGGTGGCGGCAGTGAGAATATGAGCGCAATAAAAATGCTCAAGCCCTCGGCCGGAATTGAGGGAGTAAAGGAATTTGTCATTGAAACCATAGTAAATGCAGGTGCAGATCCTTGTCCCCCAATAATTGTCGGTATTGGGATAGGTGGAAATTTTGAAAAATGTGCCCTTCTTGCTAAAGAGGCGTTATTAAGAGAGGTGGGAAAACCAAACATAATCCCAGATATCGCTCTACTAGAAAAGGATTTGCTGAATAATATAAATTCCTTAGGTATCGGGCCCCAGGGATTGGGAGGAATTGTAACTGCATTGGGGGTAAATATAGAAATATTCCCTTGTCATATTGCCAGTCTGCCGGTGGCTGTAAATATAAACTGCCATGCCGCCAGGCATAAAGAAATAATCTTATAAAAAAGGTTGGTTAATTTAATGTCACCGATTAGGCTTATGACACCCTTGAAAAATGAGGATATTGAGAAATTGAAAGCAGGACAGGCGGTTTTAATTAGTGGCCTTATATATACTGCTCGAGATGCGGCCCATAAAAAGCTGGTTAATTTATTGGAAGAAGGTAAACCTTTGCCAATTGAATTAAAGGGGCAAATTATCTATTATGTTGGACCAAGCCCTGCAAAACCGGGTCAGATAATTGGCTCTGCAGGACCTACAACCTCAGGACGGATGGATTCCTACACTCCCCAATTAATCGAACTCGGTTTAAAGGGTATGATAGGAAAAGGCAAAAGAGATGCCAGGGTCATAAAGTCAATGGAGGAAAATAATGCAGTATATTTTGTAGCTGTTGGGGGTGCAGCAGCCCTTATTGCCAAAAGCATTACAAAATGTCGTGTCGTGGCATATCCTGAGCTTGGTGCTGAAGCTATACATGAATTATTTGTTGAGGACTTTCCTGTTTTAGTTGCCAATGATATATTTGGCGGTGATCTTTTTAAAGAAGGTATAGAACAATACAAGAATAAGAACCTCAGTTAATACTGGTCAAAAAAGAGGTGATAAGGCAATGAAGCTATTTGAATATATGGGCAAGGAAATATTATCTGATTATGGGGTAAGAGTGCCAAGGGGAAAAGTTGCATCCTCACCTGGGGAGGCTGTAAAAATAGCCTCTTATCTGGATAGTCCGGTAGTTATAAAGTCTCAGATACTTTCGGGAAAGCGTGGCAAGGGTGGGGGAATAGCCTTTCCCTCATCAATTGTGGAAACTGAAAATGAGTCTGCCAGAATTCTTGGCAGTATAGTCCAGGGATTTATTGTAGATAAGTTGCTTGTTGAAGAAAAAATACAAATCGATAGAGAGCTTTATCTTGCTATAACTGTAGACAGTACCTCAGGTAAGCCTTTGATTTTAGCATCATTACATGGGGGAGTGGATATAGAAGAGGTACCTGATGATTATCTGGTAAGATATTATATTGATCCCTTGATAGGCTTAAAAAGCTATGATGCCAGAGAAATCGCTAGAAAATTGGGACTTAAGGATAATATAGCAAAAGAGATGATCTCGCTTTTACAAGTCCTTTATAAAATATTTAGAGAAAAAGATGCAGAGTTGTTAGAAATTAATCCTCTAGTGGTATCCGGAGATAGTTTGGTTGCAGCTGATGCCAAGATAACTATTGATGATGAAGCTTTATTCAGACACCCTGAGCTTCCTTATGTTGAGGAGAAGACAAACGCAGAGAAAAGAGCCCATGACGCAGGGTTATCATATGTCCGGCTGGAGGGTGATATTGCAGTAATGGCCAATGGAGCAGGCATTACTATGGGAACCCTGGATACTCTCGAATATTTTAACGGTCGGCCGGCAAATTTTATGGATGCCGGCGGTGGTACAGGTATGGCTGGAACTGTTGAAGCCATAAAAATTTTATTGGATTCTGATTCGAAGGTAATATTAATAAATATTTTTGGGGGAATAACCAGATGTGACGATGTGGCCAATGCTCTTGTAAAGGTGAAAAATGAGATTGGTATCCCTGTTCCGGTAGTTATCAGACTGGTAGGAACCAATGAGGAAATAGGCTTAAAGATTCTTGAGGACAATGGCTTTACAGCATATAAAACCATGCATGAAGCTGCAGCCCAGGCGGTGGCAATTGCCAACAGATAGAAGATGGTAATTGAAGATGAAGGGAAGATTAATTGCAATGGCAATTTTAATAAATGAAGAAACCAGGGTTATTGTTCAAGGAGCTACCGGAAATCAGGGAAAATTTCATATGCTTCAAATGCTGGCCTATGGTACTCAGATAGTAGGTGGTATTTCCCCCGGTAAAGGCGGTATGAAAATTGAAAATATCCCAATTTATGATACCGTCCTGGCAGCTAAAGAAGAAAGTGAAATTGATGCTGCCTGTCTTTTCATACCGGCACCTTTTGCAAAGGATGCTGCATTTGAGGCTATAGATGCAGGAATTAAGCTGATAATAATAATTACCGAGCATATCCCGCTTAATGATGGCATTGACATAATTGCTTTTGCCAGACAAAAAGGGGCAAAGGTACTTGGTCCAAACACCTTTGGAATAGTATCTTCCGGTAAAAGCAAAATAGGAATTCCGCCAAATAATTTTTTTATTCCCGGTCCGATTGGGGTTGTTGCCCGTAGTGGGACTCTAACCTATGAGATAGTAGGAAATCTGACTGATAATAAGCTTGGGCAATCAACTGTTGTGGGCTTGGGTGGCGATAGGGTAGTGGGTTTATCCTTTGTTGATGTGCTGGAAAAATTTGAAGCTGATGAGGATACTGAGGCAATTGTTTTAGTGGGGGAAATCGGAGGAGATCAGGAAGAATCGGCAGCAAATTATATCAAAAATCACATGACCAAGCCTGTAGTAGCCTATATAGCCGGGAAAAGTGCGCCTCCGGGAAAACGAATGGGCCATGCAGGCGCTATCATAGAACGGGGTAAGGGTACTTATGAGGGAAAGGTTAAGGCATTGCAAATGGCTGGGGTTTCAGTGGCCAATCTTCCCTTTGAGGTGCCGGGATTGATTAGAAAAGTGCTTTAAATATGAACAAAAAATATATAATCATAAGGGGGTCTCTTCTTGTTCAAGGAGGAAATGATTAAAAACCTGAAGGAAAGAAAGATTATTTGGAAAAAAAAACATGAAGAGAAAATGCTTAGAAACCCTGAGCGAAAAGCTGAATTTAGTACTGACTCAGAAATAGTATTAGACACTGTATATACTGCTGATAATGTCAACTGCAATAATTCAAATCTCGAACTTCCCGGAGAATATCCCTACACCAGAGGAGTCCAGCCCAATATGTAAGATCGGAAGAG
>JAAXTT010000152.1 GCA_013336365.1 Peptococcaceae bacterium | reverse complement strand
TCGAAACCCTGGATATTATTGATAACACAACCAGAATATTACAGCCCTTAGACTCAGAATAAACCGGTTGCTGTTTAAGATTAATTTTGGTGCGCCCGGCAGGAATCGAACCTGCGCTTCTGGCTCCGGAGGCCAGCACTCTATCCCCTGAGCTACGGGCGCACAATAACCTTATCCACTGAACATTATATCCAAACTGGGAAATATAAGCAACTGCAAGTAACCGGACAATCTTTTGCCAACCAAGATTTTGAGCTGTCCCAGCCCTTTTTATCAGGGGCGTCAGCCACCGCCACCACCAAAGGCAATGAATCCAAAAACGCCGGCGGCAACGCAGACCATTGACAAGCCCTGGGGCAAAATACCGGTTAGTCCCAAAATAAACAGACCGATACCTGCAAGTCGAACAATCAGCTTTATCTTGTCATTTTTGCGCAAATCAATCACCTCTCAGTTCTTTTAAATCCAGCCACATTATTAATGCATCCTCGTTATTGTCTGAATAGTATTTTTTTCGGACCCCTTTTTCTACAAAGCCCAAAGAAGAATACAAGTCCAATGCCTGGAAATTTGACGCTCTTACCTCCAAGGTCAGTCTCTCAACCCCAAGGATGGCTGCCCGGCTGATGATTTCTGTCATTAATGCCCTGCCTGTACCTTTACCTCTCAGCTTAGGGTGAACTGCCACGTTGGTTAAATGTCCTTCATCTAATACTACCCAAAGACCTGAATAGCCGGCAACTTGATTTTTGTACAGTGCTACCACATAAAGGGCAAAATCATTTTTTGTGATTTCATAAAAAAATGCCTCTTTAGACCAAGGCAGGGCAAAGCTTACTGCCTCAATAGCGGAAACCTGGTCCAGATGCTCCGGTCCCATTAGTGAAAAATCAAGATCTAAATCCCTTCTGTTTCCTGTTGCTTCTGTTGCCATTTGACCTCGGCCTCCGACAAACGAACATAGTTAGGCACCAAATTAAATAAATCTGAGCTTCGACCTTTCTGCAGCTCCTTAAGCCCTAAATCCGCCACTGCAGAACCTCTTGGCAAATTAACCGCTCCTGGGGCAAAAAGGGCTCTTTCCCCGACAAGCCCTATAATAGTCTCCCTGTAATGCTCTACTCCGTCACCTAAAAAAGTGACTGGCATACCGGGCCACTGCGTAAGCAACTCTGCCAATTTTTCTGGCCTTATTGCCAAAGGACCGGTCAAATCCTGCTGACAGCCCTCTGAATAATGAAAAACCGAGGTATAAACCTCATTCTTTCTGGCATTAAGTATGGGACAAACCAGATTGGCATGTCCACTCAAGGGATGGGCCAAGACTGCCAAGGTTCCTACCCCTACCAAGGGAATTTGCCAGACCTGAGCAAGAGTCTTGGCTGTACTCATACCAATCCTGAGTCCGGTAAAGGAGCCCGGCCCTGAAGAAACAGCAATTGCCTGAATATCACCGGGATTTATCCCCGCTTCCTCTATGACCTTTTTGATCATAGGCAGCAAGTGCCCTGAATGGGTTCTCTTGTTATTAATCAAATGCTCAGATAAAATTTTGTCCCGGTAAACAACAGCTACACTGGCTACCGGAGTAGCTGATTCAATCCCCAGCAGATACAAGTTTGCTCAGCTCCTCTACCAAAAATTCATATCTTTCTCCATAGGGATAAAATATAATTGTCCGGTTATCCTCATCAATACGTTCCACAAAAATATCCAGTCTTTCTTCGGGGAGGACCTCTTTTACTATCTCAGCCCATTCAACCAGAGTCACTCCCTGACCATAAAAATACTCCTGATAGCCAAGGTCCTCCATTTCCTCTGAGCTGTTTAACCGATATACATCCATATGATAAAAAGGACGCCTGCCTTGATATTCATTAATCAGGGTAAAGGTAGGACTGGTAACCCTGTCTGTCACACCCAGCCCCTCAGCCAGCCCCTTTGCAAAAACTGTTTTTCCAGTACCCAGCTCGCCATTAATGCAAAACACATCCCCGGGCTCAGTCAAGCCGGCTAATTTCTCACCCAATATATAGGTCTGAGCTGCTGAACTGCTTAAATACTTCCACATAATATATTTCTATCCCCCATTGCCTCAATACTGCTGCTCTGCCTCAATCTCAATATTATCCCCGCCCTGAACGGTGCCACCCTGAATAACCCTGACAAAAATACCCTCTCTGGGCATCACGCAATCCCCTGCCTGATGGTATATGGCACAGGGATTATGGCATTCCTTGCCAATCTGGGTCACTTCAACCAAGCAGTCAGTGCCTATTCTAAGCCTTGTGCCAAGAGGCAGTTCAACCAAATTTATCCCCTCGGTGGTAAGGTTTTCGGCAAAATCCCCAGGCCCCACATCAAGACCCTTTTTTATCATTTCATTTATACTTTCCATGGCCAAAAGGCTGACCTGCCTGTGCCAGGAACCTGCATGAGCATCCCCCTCAAGACCGTGCTCTGCTATCATAATACCCTGGGAAATATTTGTTTTGCGCATTCCCTTTTGGGGGCTGGTAGATACTGCAAATATCAAACCCAACTATCTTCACCCTCTCTGAAATAGCTGCCGGTCTTTCCACCCTCTTTTTTAGCCAGCCTTATATTGTTGACAACAATATCCTTGTCTGCTGACTTAGCCATATCATAAACCGTCAGTGCTGCCACACTGACTGCAGTCAAGGCCTCCATCTCAACCCCTGTCCGGCCAAGGGTACTGACACTGGCTTGAATTAAAAGAGTGTCCGGGTCCTTGTATTTGAAATCAATCTTTATTGAGTTAATTGCTATATTATGAGTCATAGGTATTAACCGGGAGGTTTCCTTAGCTGCCATGATCCCGGCAACTCGAGCCACTCCAAGGACATCACCCTTTTTAACCCCCCCTGACTTGACCAGGCCGAGGGTTTCAGGCTTCATCAGAACCTCTACCCTTGCTACTGCTTCTCTAAAGGTCTTATCCTTGGAACCTATATCAACCATAACTGCTTGCCCCTTATGGCCAAAATGAGTCAATCTGTCCTCATTATTTCCCAAATCATTAGCCTCCTATCTGAAACATAGCCCGGTTTTTGTCTATCCAGCCCTGCTGAAAACTGTGATGCTCAGGCTTGTCCTCCATTACTTGTTCGAACAATGCCACCAGGTCAGCTATGGTTGCGCCATTGCGCAACGGCGTTTTAAAGTCGGTTTCTTTTTCACTGTGAAGACAGGGTCTAATCATTCCATCGGCCGTAAGCCTTATCCGATTACATAGATGACAAAAACTTTGACTCAAGGGACTTATAAAACCGATAGTACCCTTTGCTCCAGGCAGGGTAAAATAATTTGCCGGTCCATTTCCCGGTGGCTTTTCGGTTTTCTGCAGGCTGCCCAATGCCTTCTCGATATTCCTTCTGATTTCTGCAGCCGGTACAAAGCTGTTATACCCCTCTTTACCGGAATAGTCCTTTGGCATTAGCTCAATAAATCTTATGTGCAGAGGATATTCCAATGTTAAAGCAGCCAAATCCTCTACCTCATTGCTGTTAAGACCGGGAATTACTACCGTGTTAATTTTTACCGGGTCAAAACCCTGATCAAGTGCCTTTTCTATACCCTGCCATACCTTGTTTAAGTCACCATTGACAGTTATTTGTCTATAGGTGGCTTTATTCAAGGTGTCCAAGCTTATGTTAATTCTGTCCACGCCAGCACTCTTCAAATCTCCGGCCATTTCTGAAAGAAAAATACCGTTTGTATTCAGGG
>JAAXTT010000044.1 GCA_013336365.1 Peptococcaceae bacterium | reverse complement strand
ATTCTCTGCTTTCTTCAAGGGAGGAGTGGCAGGAAATCAACCGGGATATTGAGGTTTATTTTGCTGAGGACAAAGAATATCTTAACTTTTTAAGGGCAGGAATTTTTCAGGAGTTTTTGGAGAATGGGGCTGCAACCCATCATCTGGGAATTATTGAGCAGGAAAGGGGAGAGGTTTTTCAAAATAGCTTTCCGCCTGTGCCAAGCCCCTATGTTTTGGTCAAACGATACAAAATTATCAAGCCGGAAAGGGTAAAATACTTTGATCGGTATTTGTGGGATTACAGCAGCTATTACGGGGCTGATAAATATGTCATTCCTCTGGAAAATATAGTTCGTTTTGGAATAACTCCCGGCTCATCTGTATATAAGAGATACCTTACCATGAATGAGCAGGAAAAACGCGCTTATCTTGAAAGTATCGGAGAAAAGGACAGTCTTTCTCCCTGGAGGATGTTTTCATCTCCAAAGGTTGATTTCACTACTAAGTATGAGCCGGAGGACAGGAATCTTAGCTCTCAGGAGGCCCTGTATATTTCAGGCTGTGGGGGAGAAAAATACAAGGATATTTTTAAGATGACTGTTTTGGGATCCTTTTTGGTCCATAGATTTTTCAAGCAGCTTGGCTTGAGTTTATGGGATTTGAAATGGGAGATAGCCAGAGACGGAGATAAGCTGGTTTTTGTTGATACTATTGATACTGATTCCATTAGGGTGACAGCAAATATAAATTACAAGGACAAGGATTATTACATAAATTTCAACAAGCAGTCCATGAGAGATTATTATACTATTGTTCATGCTGATTGGGTCGCCTCGATTAAAAAGGCAAAGGCTGCCGCAGAGAAGTCCGGGAAATCCTTCCATCAGCATCTTGATGAGGGACAGAAAGAAGGAATATATCCCGTTACTCCTCAAGTAGATCCAAAATTTTTAGCCATCCAGGAGTCAAAATTCAATTCCTTGATCCGCTATATATATGGTGAGACAACAATTGATGAAACAAAGGGACGTTTTTTAGAAATCGGAACTGAAGAGGTAAAATATTATGAGACCAAGGGCTTGCTGGATGCCTTTGGGCTATTGAGTGCAAGCTGACCGGTATATTCTGAGAAATCACGATATAAAGTAATCCCGGACATTAAGGGAGGTAAAGGTATTGAAGGAAAAAAATGCAGGTTTAACTTATGCATCAGCAGGTGTTGACATTGATGCAGGTAGCAGGGCCGTGGAGTTGATGCGTGATTCTGTGCGCAGCACCTTCAGAGAAGGTGTTCTCACCGATATTGGGGGCTTTGGGGGCTTATTTGCCTTGGACAGCAAGGCTTACAGCGAGCCAGTGCTGGTTTCCGGGACGGATGGAGTCGGAACCAAGCTACGGGCAGCTATTTTGATGGATAAGCATGATACCATTGGCATTGATGCAGTGGCTATGTGTGTCAATGATATTTTAGTTCAAGGTGCGGAGCCTTTATTTTTTTTAGATTATTTGGCAGTAGGAAAATTAGTTCCGGAAAAGGTTGCTGAAATTATCAAGGGAGTAGCGGAGGGCTGCAAGAGAGCGGGCTGTGCTCTGATAGGCGGAGAAACTGCTGAAATGCCCGGATTTTATAAGGAAGACGAGTATGATATTGCAGGCTTTGCTGTTGGAGTAGCAGATAAATCAAAGATAATTGATGGCTCTGAGGTTGCTTTAGGGGATGTGCTTATAGGAATTTCTTCCTCCGGATTACATAGCAATGGCTATTCTCTTGTGCGAAAGACCTTTTTTGAAGTGGCGGGCTACAAGGTGGATACCTATATTGACGAGCTGGGAAGAACAGTAGGGGAAGAAATGCTGGAGCCAACCACGATTTATGTCAAGCAGGTGCTGCCATTATTGGAGAAATACAAAATTAAGGCTATGGCCCATATTACCGGTGGTGGATTAAGCGAAAATATTCCCAGAGTATTGCCAACAGGGACCGGAGTATCTATTGTCAGAAATTCCTGGGAGGTTTTACCGGTCTTTAAGGTCATCCAGAAAATCGGTCGGGTTGAAGATCATGAGATGCTGAGAACCTTTAATATGGGGGTCGGTATGGTTCTGGTAGTTGACCAGCTTGATTCTGACGGCATAATCAGAGAGCTTAAGGGCAAAGGTATTCAGGCGGGAATTATTGGTCAGGTTGTGCCTTCTGCTGAGCGAATCGTAGTTTACAGATAAGTTCCGGCCGGATTTTGGCTGCTGCTGTAAATTTTTAAGGACAGGGGGATATTATTGGTGGTCAAGCTAAAGCTGGGTGTACTGGCTTCAGGGAGAGGGTCCAATCTTCAGGCGATTATCGATGCATGTGAAACCGGAGCTATTCCTGCAGAGGTTTTGGTGGTCATAAGTGATAATGCGGATTCCATTGCTTTGGAAAGAGGGAAAAGGCATTCAATTGAGTCAATTTATGTTGAACCACCGGCTAAGGGAAAGAAAGAGGAATATGAGTTACAAATAGTTGAGCATTTAAAGAGGCATGGGGTGGAGCTTGTATGTCTGGCAGGATATATGCGGATGCTCAGCAATACCTTACTGGATGCCTTCAAGGACAAGATAATAAATATCCATCCCTCTCTGCTGCCGGCCTTTAAAGGCTTGGATGCTCAAGTCCAGGCCTTTGACTACGGGGTTAGATATACCGGCTGTACAGTTCATTTTGTGGAGCTTGGTATGGATTCCGGTTCAATAATTTTGCAGTCGGTAGTGCCGGTGTACCAAAAGGATAGTAAGGAGGACCTTGCTCAACGTATTTTGGAGCAGGAGCATATTATTTATCCCCGGGCAATAACGCTGTTTGCAGAGGGCAGACTGGAGCTGGAAGGACGTAAGGTGATAATAACAGAAGAATAAAATAGCTGTCAGCATAGCTGATAACTAGATAAATTAAGGAGGTAATTTATATGCTTAAAAGAGCTCTTGTAAGTGTTTCAGACAAGACCGGGGTTGTGGAGTTTGCTTCGGGACTGGTAAAGCTGGGCTATGAGATTGTATCTACCGGAGGCACTGCTAAATCTTTGAGGGACGCAGGAGTGCCGGTGACTTATATTTCTGATGTGACCGGTTTTCCCGAGATATTGGACGGTCGGGTAAAAACCCTCCATCCATCAGTTCATGGTGGAATCTTGGCAAAGCGGACCCCGGATCATCAGGAGCAACTGGTTAAGCAGGGTATAACCTACATAGATTTGGTAGCAGTGAATCTCTATCCCTTCCGGCAGACAGTAGCCAAGCCGGGAGTTCAGCTGGAGGAAGCTATAGAAAACATTGATATAGGTGGTCCGGCAATGGTTCGTGCCTCTGCGAAAAACCACCGTTATGTGTTGGTTGTAGTTAATCCGGACAGATATCAGAAGGTTTTGGAGAAATTGGAAAAGGATCAGGTTGATTATGATTTCAGACTTTCTTTGGCCAGGGAGGCATTTGCTCATACAGCATCCTACGATACTGCTATTGCGGCCTACCTTGAGGGAGTTGAGGGAGAAAAAGCAGAATTTTCCTCAACCTGGGAAAAATCCTTTGAGCTGGTTCAGGTATTGAGATATGGAGAAAATCCCCACCAGAAAGCAGCCTTTTACCGTGACCCGGGTGCTGTTGGAGCGTCCATAGGAACTGCCAGACAATTAGCCGGCAAGGAATTATCCTATAATAACATTTTAGATTTAAACTCAGCCTTGGAGCTGGTTAGGGAGTTCAGTGAGCCTGCTGTAGTTATTGTTAAGCATAACAATCCCTGTGGTACTGCATGTAATGAGGATGTTGGGGTTGCCTATAAATTGGCCTATGAGGCAGATCCGGTATCGGCTTTTGGTGGCATTGTTGCTGTAAATCGTCCGGTATCTGTTTCAGCGGCCAAACAAATGGTTGAAATCTTTCTTGAGGCAATTATTGCCCCGGGCTATGAGCCGGAAGCCTTGGAAATATTGAGCAAGAAAAAGGATCTGCGTTTGATGGAGGTAGACAGCTTAGAGGGACAGGTTGGCGATGTTAGAGAGATAAGAAAGGTAAATGGCGGTTTGCTGGTTCAGGATTTGGACCGAAAGGTTTTGGATCGGGAAAACCTGAAGGTTGTAACTGAGGCAAAGCCCAGCGCCCAGGATTTGGAGGAGCTGATTTTTGCTATGACCGTGGCCAAGCATGTCAAGTCAAATGCAATTATTGTAACTAGGGATAAGCAGATTATAGGAGTGGGGGCAGGACAGATGAACCGGGTAGGTTCAGCAGCCATTGCCTATCAGCAGGCAGGGGATCGGGTAAGTGGTGCTTATATGGCATCTGACGCATTTTTCCCTTTCTCGGATACAGTTGAGGCAGCCGCAAAGGTGGGCATCAAGGCAATAATTCAGCCCGGAGGGTCCTTGAGAGACCAGGACTCCATAGACCTTGCCAATAAGCATGGGATAATCATGGTATTTACCGGGATGAGACACTTCAAGCATTAAATTGGCAATTAACAACTAGAGGGGTGACTTCTTAAAATGAAGGTATTGGTGGTTGGCAGTGGAGGCCGTGAGCATGCTCTCTGCTGGAATATACGAAAGAACAGCAGGGTAAAAGAAGTCTACTGTGCTCCGGGGAATGCCGGGATTACAGAAATAGCCAAGTGTGTAGATATTAAGGCTTCTGATTTGGATGGTTTGGTGGAATTTGCCCAACAGGAAAAAATTGATTTAACCATAGTTGGCCCTGAGGACCCTTTGACCAGGGGACTGGTTGATTTGATGGAGTCCAAAGGGATGAAGGTGTTTGGTCCCAGAGCAAGTGCTGCAGCTATTGAGGGCAGCAAGATTTTGGCCAAGGACCTGATGGTAAAGTATGGTATACCCACTGCCAAATATGCGACCTTTACTGATTGGCAGAAGGCGGAAAAATATATCAATGAATTAAATGGACCTTGTGTAGTCAAGGCTGACGGCTTAGCTGCAGGCAAGGGAGTTATTATTGCCAGAGAAAAAGACGAGGCCTTGGCTGCAGTCAGGCAAATAATGAAGGATAAGGCCTTTGGCAGTGCAGGAGATACCTTGCTGGTGGAAGAGATGCTGGAGGGTGAAGAGGTCAGCATACTTGCCTTCACTGATGGAAAAACGGTTATTCCTATGCTTCCGGCTCAGGATCATAAACGGGTCTTTGATGATGACCAGGGTCCGAATACCGGGGGGATGGGAGCCTACGCCCCTGCCCCTGTAGGAACTAAGGAAATCCAGAAATATGCTTTGGAAAGCATCCTTATTCCCATGGTCAAGGCTATGGCTGCAGAGGGAAGACCTTATAAAGGGGTTATTTATGCAGGGCTGATGATTACTCCCAAGGGTCCACAGGTGCTGGAGTTTAATGCCCGTTTTGGTGACCCTGAGGCGCAGCCGGTTTTGATGATGCTCAAAAGTGATTTGTTGGAAATTATAGAGGCTGTAATTGAAGAGCGATTGGACCAGGTCAAGGTGGAGTGGAAGGATGGAGCTTCAGTTTGTGTGGTGATGGCGTCCGGAGGATATCCGGGAGAATACCAAAAGGGTATTGAAATATCCGGGCTGGATAAGGTTCCTCAGGGTGTTTCGGTATTTCATGCCGGGACGTCCCTCAAGGATGGCAAGGTGGTAACCAATGGCGGTAGGGTTCTGGGAATCACTGCTGAGGCTGAGAGCATATCTTCAGCAATAGATTTGGTTTATAAAGGGGTTCGGGAAATAGAATTTGAGGGTGCCCATTATCGAAATGATATTGGACAGAAAGCCTTAAGAATAAAATAATAAACTTGTAAGAAATTTAAGAATTCAGAGGATTTTTTTCTGAATTCTTTTTTTTACCAGGTTATCAGCTGAAGATCTTTTGAACTAAGAACATATAAAGTACAGTTCCGCTCAGGATACTGACTAGATTATTTTTTTTCCACAGATGAAGCAAAATTACAGTAGACAGAGCTATTAGCTCCGGTAGTCCATAGGGGTATTTCAGAGGCGCCACATTTCTGAGAGAATATATCAGTAGCATGGCCATAATTGCTGGTGGAACTATCTTACCAAGATAGATAACTGACCCCGGTGCGTTTTTATTGCTGTCAAAAAACAAGAATGGCATTATACGGGTAAAAAAGGTGACAGCAGCCACAACAAGGACAATATTTATCGGGTTTGATTCAATTTGGGGCATAATATTTATTCTCCCTCGGAATTCTCTTGGATTTTTTTCTCTAAACCGGGCTTAGTCATAAGCAATAAGGTAATGATAATAAATATGGCAGGTATCAGCAACCTGTCTGGACCGAAGACCAACAGAGACAACAAGGTTGCCAACCCTCCGATTAGGGCAGGCCAATGAGTAGAAAAAGAGGTCCATTGCTCTGTGCAGATTACAGCAAAAAGCGCAACCATTGCAAAATCAACACCCTTGCTGTTAAAGCTCAGCATAGAGCCAAATAATGCGCCAAGTACTGAACCGGATATCCAATAGATATGGTTAAGGAAGGCTATAAAAAAATAAAATAATTTTTTGTCAATATTGTCAGGAGGCTTTGCAGAGTGAAGCAGGGCATAGGTTTCATCGGTAAGGGTGAAGATCATATATGGTTTTAATTTCCCCATCCTTTTAAATTCCTCAAGAAAGGAAATTCCATATACCATATGCCTAAGATTGACTATCAGGGTTACTAGACCAACCTCCAAAAGCCCTATGGGTGATTTTAAAAAGCTTATCATAATAAACTGCATAGACCCTGCAAATACTGTGGCACTGATAAAGCCGGCCCAAAAATAATCAAGGCCGATATTTTCAACAAGAATGCCAAAAGCCATACCAACAAAAAGGTATCCCAGCAAAACAGGGATTGTTGCCGGAAATGCAGCTTTAAGGGCTTTAATTATTACCTTCACCTCCCATTTAATTTCATTGTGCATAATCACCCTTGCCGGGGTTGATCTGAAAATAAAAAGGAAAGAGTAAAATTATGTTGAATACTTTCCAAAAAGATTTTAGCATGATAGCATATAAAAATACAAATATATAATCGGGGGGTTAAAAGTGGAATATAATAATAGATTAAAGGATCCCCTTGTGGACAGTCTTTTTGACGCAGTATTGGCTCTGGATGAGGTTGAAGAATGCTACAGATTTTTTGAGGATCTTTGTACGGTAGCAGAAATAAAATCTATGGCTCAACGCTTTGAGGTTGCCAAAATGCTTGAGAAGGAATGTACTTATGGGGAGATAGTCGGGAAAACCGGGGCCAGCACTGCAACTATAAGCAGGGTAAAAAGGTCACTGAATTTTGGGGCAGACGGTTATAAGCTGATACTTGATAAAATTAATAAAAGAAAGCTACTCTAAAGTTAATATTTTCTTGACTAGAGGGGTAAAAAATATTAACATGGTAGCAAGATATCAGTTTAACGTACTAAACTAACAGAGAGGAGAGACCCGGTTTGGAATAATTCCAAGCAAGTTGTCCGAACACCCTTTGACAACCGGGTTTAATCTTGTGATTAAAATATTAAAGTTATCTGAAGCAAAAGCGATGCTGAATAAAAGAAATCAACAAAATACCGTCGATCTGCAAGATAAGGTTGCAAAAATTATAGATGCAGTAAGAGATGAGGGAGATTCTGCCCTTAGCCGCTTTAGCCTTGAATTCGATGGGTTTAGACCGGAGTCTGAGGATTTCAGAGTTTCTGAGGAGGAAATCAGGCAGTCTCTGAGCAAGGTGGAGAAAAGCTTTATTGACGCCCTGGAGAAAGCGGCAGAAAACATAAAAACATATCATCAGAAGCAGCTGCAAAACTCCTGGATTGATTTGGCAAGAGACGGAGTTATGCTGGGACAGATAATCAGACCCTTAAACAGGGTTGGAATTTATGTTCCCGGTGGCAAGGCCAGCTATCCGTCATCAGTGCTGATGAATGCAATACCGGCCATGGTTGCGGGGGTTAAGGAGATTGCTATGGTGACTCCTCCCGGCAAAGATGGTCAAATTGACCCTCATACCTTAGCAGCAGCAGCCATAGCAGGGGTTACTGAGGTATATGCTCTTGGAGGCGCCCAAGCAGTTGCTGCTTTAGCTTATGGGACAGGGAATATAAGACGGGTGGATAAGATAACCGGTCCGGGAAATCGCTATGTTACTATGGCTAAGCGACTGGTGTTTGGCTTGGTTGATATTGATATGCTGGCGGGACCCAGTGAAATACTGGTTATTGCAGATTCCAGCGCTAAACCGGAATTTATTGCCGCAGACCTATTGTCTCAGGCAGAGCATGATGAAATGGCGGCGGTAATTTTGATTACTCCGGACAGAGAGCTTGCCAATAGGGTTAATAATCAGATTGAGATTCAGCTGGAGACATTGGATAAAAGAGAAATAGCTAAAATGGCATTGAAAAATTTTGGTGGAATCATTATATCCGGCAATCTTGACGAGGCTGTTGAGATTTCAAATTCCTTGTCTCCCGAGCATTTGGAATTAATGGTTGAGGAGCCTTTCAGTTTGCTTGGCAAGATTAAATCGGCAGGAGCAATATTTCTTGGTCAATATACTCCGGAACCGGTCGGGGACTATATGGCAGGACCGAATCATGTTTTGCCTACAAATGGAACTGCCCGTTTTTCTTCTCCCTTGGGAGTTGATCAATTTATCCGCAGAAGCAGTGTTCTTTATTATGACAGAGACGCCTTGAACAGAGAAGCTCCTGACATAATTAAGCTGGCAGAAATGGAAGGACTGGGTGCTCATGCCCGTTCTGTAAGTATACGACTGGAGTAGAATTATAAAAACAAACTTCTATCTTCATAACTAGGGAGGCAATTGACAAGACGTGACTGAAAGATTTGATATTGATAAGCTGATTAGACAGGATTTAAAAAATATGGAGCCATACGAGGCACATTATGCCCCTGATTCCATAAGATTGGATGCCAACGAAAATCCCCATGATTTTCCGGACCAGGTCAAGAAGTTTATTGTTTCTCAGGTAGGACCCCAATTTTTTTGCAGGTACCCTGATTCTTTAGCTCGGGAGCTGGTTGCAGATCTGGCCTTGTCAGTTGGTGTGGATACGAAGAACATTGTGATTGGCAATGGCTCAGATGAGATTATTCAGAATCTGATGCTTGCTTTTGGGGTGGGAAAAAATATTTATATAGCAACTCCGACCTTTGGCATGTATGGTATTCATGCCAAAATAGCCGGGGCAATCCCTGTTGAAGTCCCAAGAGATGAAAATTTTGAGGTTGATTTTTCTGCTTTATTAAAAGCAGAAAAGGGCAGTCCCGGAATAATAATCATCTGCAGTCCAAACAATCCTACAGGTAATGGAGTAGATCCAAAGGATGTAGAAGCTCTTGCCAAATCAGTAGAGTCAATAGTGGTGATTGATGAGGCCTACATAGAATTTGGCGGAAAAAGCTGTTTTCCTTTATTAGAAAGCAATCCTAATCTGGTAATATTAAGGACCTTCTCCAAGGCATATGGACTTGCCGGCCTTAGAATCGGCTATTTGCTTGCCGGTGAACCTATAATTAAAGAGCTACTGAGGATCAAGCAACCTTTTAATGTGAATTCCTTTACTCAGATGTCTGCCAGATCGGTAATAAAATTTAAGGATTTATTTGAGGCCAGGATAAAAGAAATAATTATCGAAAGAGACAAGCTGGTTAAACTTATGGATGAGCTTCCGGGAGTGGTAAGATATCCGAGTACAGCCAATTATATTTTTTTCCATACAGAAAAGCCATCCCAATACGTTTTTCAGCAGCTGATGGAGAAAAAGATCGTAATAAGGTATGTACCGGTGCCCGGACGGGGTGATTTTTTAAGAGTTACAGTTGGAAAGCCGGAAGAAAATCTGCTTTTTGTTAAGGAACTGGGGAAAATATTGGCCGGCTAAATTTTTCTAAAGAGAGGTAATCTATGGTGACAGAGAAATTAAGAATATCAAAGGTAGAGAGAAATACCAGTGAAACACAGATCTCACTCAGACTTGATCTTGATGGTCAGGGGAAGGTTAAAGCTGCAACCGGGGTAGGATTTTTTGACCATATGCTGGATCTTTTTGGGAGGCATGGGGGCTTTGATCTTGATTTGGAGGTCAAGGGAGATTTATGGATAGATGCACACCACACGGTTGAGGATACTGCTATTTGCTTGGGTCGTGGGTTAAAGGACGCTTTGGGTGAAAAACGGGGTATTAACCGGTATGGACATATTATTTTGCCTATGGATGAAGCCATGGTATTAGTTGCTCTTGATTTGGGGGGCAGAGGGTTTCTAAGTATGGAGGGTGATTTTCCTTCATTAAAAGTTGGGGATATGGACACTGAATTGGTTGAAGAGTTTCTTAGGTCCTTTGCCATGAA
>JAAXTT010000002.1 GCA_013336365.1 Peptococcaceae bacterium | reverse complement strand
AAGTTTGGCAATCTATATGTACTGAGAAAAACATCGGAGGCCGGCATCCCTTCGGTCCTCATTGAGTGTCTTTTCATTGACAATGAGCGGGAAAGGAAGCTGCTGCAGAATGAAACCTTTTTAAATGGCCTGGCCAATGAGATTGCTTATTCTATGGTCCGGGCTTTGCAAATACCAAGAATAATAGGTTAGGAGTGATTCTAATGGATAATAAAAAATGGTATAAATCTAAAGCGGTATGGGGCGGTTTGATTGTTGTTGCCTCTGCGGGGGCCAATTTGCTTGGCATAAATATTGACCAACAAGCACAAAGCGAAGCCGTAAACCATATTGTCGATATTGTGGGGGCTCTTGGTGGCCTGCTTGCAATATACGGCAGGATAAAAGCAAATAAAACTATAGGTTAACGCAAAAAAGCCCCTTGCTGAAATGGTGAGGGGCTTTTTTTTGATATTATATTTGATATTATAAAGGTAAAAAATAGTACATTGCTGAATAATGAACTAACCTGATAGACCACGTCAATGTACAATATTTTTAAGAAAAGCTAGGAATCTTTGATTGGAGTAAAAGTGAGCTTAAATTTTGGCTAGTTGGCAGGGGGGTAGTACATTAAGGTAAAAACTCTTGTGTATTCCTGACAGTATGAACACAACATGTAGTAGTTGCCAAGGGACACTAGATTAAATATACTATAAATATATTGTAATTGCGTCGGATAAAGTTGTTTCTGATAATTTTGGAAAGCGACTTTATTTGTTTTTTTAAGTATTGAAACACATGATTAGTGCCAAATACGGCTATGTTATTACTTGAGTCAGTTAAGATATTAATTAGATAATATATTGTTTTGGGGAGTTGTCATTATGGCGACGAAAAGCATACTAAATAATAACATAGTGTTAAAAGAACATGACAAAATAGTGCGCTTTGCAAATGTGCTTGAAGGCTCTGTTACTCGCAAAGAAAAAAAAGTTTGTTTCAGCAGGCCGGTTTCCAACATGTCCCGAGATACTATTAAAAAGCTATTTGGAGACAAAAGGTGACCGGATACCAGAGTGTTGCGTTGAGAGATATGATAAGCGAGTTGGGAGAGGAGCATGTTAAAAAAATCCTCTCCCAATATTTATGTCCAGATAATAAAGATGTTGAGTTTTTTTTGAGAGAGAAGGCCATAGAATTTTCAAATCAAGGGTATTCGGCTACTCATTTAGTATATGCTCAATACAAAAAAGCCCCTATTCTGGTTGGATATTTTGCCCTGGCAAGCAAAGTAATCACTATCAGCAAAGATGCAAAAATTAGCAGGACAACTAAAAAAAGAATACAAAAATTCACAAAATATAATTCTGCCTTAGGTAATTTTCAGTTATCCATCCCATTAATAGGTCAACTAGGGAAGAACTATGACAATGGCTATAATGAGTTAATTACAGGTGATGAGCTATTGGGTATTGCAATTGTAAAAGTAAGAGAAGGACAGGCAATATTTGGCGGGAAGTTTGTTTATCTGGAATGTGAGGATTGGCCAAAATTGATATCTTTCTATTCAAGCCACGGATTTATAGCGTTCGCCAATAGAAAGCTGGACAATGATGAAAAAGAAAACTTCAAAAAAGACTATTTAGTCCAAATGATAAAATACTTAAAACAAGAATAAAAAGTGCCCCTGCCGGAATGGTGGGGTTTTTTCAGTTGCCCTGTCCTCCTAGATACGTATTTCTAGTTCAGGAGGAATTTTTATTTTTGCTAAGCTGATTCCAAGGTGGATTTTTTATTATGTTATCAGCACCTTGTTTCTTTATTATAGAAAGCTACCTAATAGGGGCTTTCCTTTTTTGTCTCAAGAGGTTGGGTGTAGAATGTTAACCCAACCTCTGAAATTTCTTGTCTATAAACACTAAAACCATGCCCATAAAGGCTTTGACCCCTCAATGCTGCAATAGATATAATTGCACAAAGGAGGGGTTTTTATGTCGTTACCGTGCAAATGCTTTAAATGTGCAAGATGTATCCAGCTTGTTACACGCATTGACCCACAGTGCTTAGCTGTTGAGGCAGTCGGATGTGCCGGGAAAGATTGTGAAAAATGTGATATTGAGTGTGAGAGGTTCATTGAGACACAGGTTTAAAATCGAGTTGGTGCAAAATTTGCACTAGCTACTTATAGCCTGGCAATGCCAGGTTATTTATTTTAAAAATTTAATTATATAGAGTGGTAACCAAGTGGCAACTAAACAGAAAATTATTAAATTCAGAAAAAGCAAAAGCCTCGCAAATCCTTGCAAGGCTTAAAACTATCTGGCAGGGGAGACAGGAATCGAACCTGCAGCCTACGGTTTTGGAGACCTCATTAGTATCTATTTTAAATTGTTATAAATTTATGTAGATGATTGATATTAAAGGGTTTGCAGGTTTTTGCCTTTTCTGCTTCATTGCTTATTTTTATATAAATTGGCAACTAAGTGGCAACCAAATGGCAACTAAAATCATTTTTTATTTTTTTTCTATTAAGCTGTTTTTTGCAGATTTTCTCTCCAACATTGCACCAAGTTTTTCAGCTGCTTCACGATCGACACTCTTCAATGCATCGGCATAAATATTTGCAGTTGTTCCGATATCAGTATGCCCAAGTCTTGATGATATATTTTTTAGTGGAACACCAACCTTGATTGACATGGTCGCATTTAGATGTCTGAGAGAGTGAAAGGAACAATGTTTAAGGTTGTTATCCTTCAAAAACTTTGCAAGCCATTGCCCAGGCCAATATGGATGGCCATGATCTCCATCCCAAGTAACAAAAAGCCTGTCAGAACCCTTCCATAGGTCACCAAGTTTGAGACGATCCTCAAGCCATTCTACCCGGTACTGCTTTAATAGTTCAGCAACATTTTTCGGGATTGCAATAACTCTCTTGCTGCCTTCATTTTTTGGCAGCTTTGTAAATACTCCAAGATTGGGAAGGTACTGGCTTGCTCTCTCGATGCTTATTGTATTCTCGTCAAAGTCAATATCCTTCCATTCCAGTCCCATCATTTCGCCTTCCCGTAGTCCAGTGGCAAATTCAAGCCATACAAGTGCCTTGTGCTTAATTTTTGCTGTCTCAAGGGCATCAAGAAGGGCAAGAGTCTCATCCTCATCATATACTTTTATCTTTACCTTGGTGACCCTTGGTGGCTTTACTCTAAGGCATGGATTCTCTGGTATAATATCCCATTCAACAGCATCCTGCAGGATTGCTGATATGCATCTAAAATAATGTTTTAGGGTTTGAGATGAAAGTTTGCCTGGCTTTTTATCCAATCTAGGCATATCAGCCAAGTCTCCCATGAATCTATTAATTACCATCGGTTTAATTTTGTCCATTTTCAAGTTACCTATTGTCGGCAGGATCCTGCTATTAAGCATTTCCCTGTACTTATGAACTGTTTTTGGAGCAAGTTGCTTGTCTGCATAGTCCTCGAACCATATTTTAGTAAACTCAGCGAGAGTGAATTCTTTGCTGGCAACACAGTATCTACCATTTTTAACTTCATCCTCAAAAATGGTAGCAGCTTTAAGTGCCTGTCGCTCAGTTCCGATAAAGGCTTTTGTAGGTCTTATTCGCTTTCCCTTAATATCATTGCCAGCTGACGCAAACAGAATCCAGTTGTTTCCACCTTTGTTTTGGATTGTTGCCATAAAGTTTTCACCTCTTTTATATGAGTTAGTATATAAGTTGATTCAGTAGTTTATTTCACCTCTCCTTGGAAGAACACTGCCCGACCAAGAATTTTTATGTCTTTAAAGTCTTTTTCATTGTAATATTTCGGCTGATACTTTCCATTTTCAGGTTTTAAAATCACTCCGCCATCATTTTTATAAAACCTCTTGAGTGTTGCCTCATTGTCAATAAGCACAACGGCAATATGTCCGTTTTCAACCATCGGCTGTTTTTTGACGAAAACTATGTCACCTTCATATATCCTGGCACCAATCATTGAATCACCTTTGACTTTAAGGCAAAAGTCAACTGGAGTGTCATTGTTTACTTCTACATAATATTCACAGTGGTTATCAGCAAAAACAGGTTCCCCTGCAGCTATGCTACCGAGCATTGGCACTCTTTTAATTTTTATTGTCAGTTCTTCATTGTTGCTGGCAATTCCGGTAATTGGAGGAAATAAATCGTCAACCTTAACATCAAGTGCCTTGGCAATCTTAAAAATCCCTTCTTGGTCAGGCTTGTTCGTACCGCTTTCATAAGAAGATATGGTATTGGCTTGTAGGCCCAAGGCCATGCCAAGTTCTTTCTGTGTCATGTCCCTCATTTTGCGATATTCTCTAATTTTACTTCCTACATATTCAGACAATTTTTTACTATCCATAGTTATCACCTCAAGTCAATTATATCATTGTTCATGAAATAGTAAATAAAAAATATCATTAACCAAGAATAAAAATATTGACATATAATAAAATATCATGTAGCATGATGTCATGGGAGGTGATATTTTGCAAAGAGAACTTGCCGCACAAAGAAGGTATAGGGGCATCACTCAAAAAGAAATGGCTAAAATGCTTGGCATTACTGAGAGAAACTATTTGGCCAAGGAGCATGGTGTAGCACAATTTAAAATCGATGAAATGTTTGCCATTGCCCACAAATTCAACATGGACATTGGGGAAATTTTTTTGCCCAATAATATCATGGAGCATGATATGCGAATAAACGAGGGATAGGGGGTGAAAAAAATGACTTTAGCGGAACGAGTTGCACAGCTTGAAAGGGAAGTGGCTGAACTGAGGGAAGCAGTCCAGCCGGAGAAACTGATTAAACACGCATGGTTGATTTATGAGGATCAGAAAGAAGTCGAAGTTCCAGAAGGCTTTAAACTGCTCAACGTCGTTGCAAAAGAAGAAAAAGAGGTCGGAATTGAGCATGTCGCAGACCCAGAGAATTGTGATTTTCTTTACAACTACTATGAGGGTGCATTAAAACCAACAAGACGATTAAAAAAAGGCTCTGAATTATCCTTGACGTTTATTTCTATTTAAGCTCTTTTCTGAGTTCGTCAACAATGAACGCCAAGATGGAATTATTGTAGGCAAACAATTGCTGAACTGTGGTTGCTGAATCAACTTTAATATCTAATTCTTTGATTGCCTTTTGCACTAGACTTACACCTTCAATGTTGTTTTTAAAATAATCAGAGTTCATTAAATCACCTCCCTTCCTCAAATTGGTAACTGGATATTGCCAATCTTCGACAATAAGGGAGGAAAAACCTGTAAGTAAAGGAGGTGAAACAAATGTACTGCCAAGAATGCGGAACTAAAGCATCTGAATTTGCAAAATTTTGTTTGGAATGTGGAAGAAAGCTGCCACAAGCAGGTCAACAAGTTCAAGACAGACCCAGTAAGGTTTTTACAATGAAAACAGCACTTGATGAATACTTTAAAGGGGCATTGGGAGTTTCAAAATTTAGACAATTACTTATCAGTGGTGAGATACAACACAGAAGAGCCGGCACTAAGTATCTAATCCCTGAAAAAGCACTTGATGAGTGGATGAGCGGTCAAGGAGGTAGCCAAAAATGACAAGTGTTAAGGAATTAGGGGACGCAATCGTTAGAATGCATGATGGACAGATGTTTTTCAATTTTACCGAGGTTGCGGCGATTATAGGATGTGGCGTCAACACTGTTTCAGCTCTCCTGCATAGCCACGGAATTACAGTCAAGAAGGTTGGTCCCAGCAAGAGGGTCAGCGCCTATGACCTCGCGGAGGTAATGATCAAAGATAGAATTTCACCAATTGATAACGGTTGAGCTGAAGGGAGGTGGGTTGAATGAAAGGTCCGTGGAAAGTAACAAGCAACTCGATAAGCGGCAAAACTATGTATGGCGTTTATCGGCAGGTGGATGTCGAGGGCGTTGACCACTCAGGAAACAGGGAGAACTTTGGCGGATATTTAGCAGAGCGTGAGTGGGCGGAGGCCCTGGCTGAAAAACTAAACAAGGGAGGTGAGCTAATAATTGGCAATTATTAGGTACTTGTATCAATCAGAGGATCCAATACTTAGAAAGCGCTATGTATGGAGACCGAGAAAGGTCCACTTAATTTTAGCAGCTGTGATGTTTATAACAGTATGCTGGCAGTTTGGAATAGCTTTCGGAGGGGGGAAATAGATATGAAAATCAAACAGATTACCTATCAGTATAGGCGGGATTTTGAAGCAGTTTATGAGTGTGAGAGCTGTGGTGCAGAACAAAGAGCAGGTGGCTATGATGATCGTAATTATCACGACAATGTAATTCCAAAGATGAAATGCCCCAAGTGCGACAAGTCCAGGATTGACTTAGGAATTGTTGGAGAGTTTATACCAACTAGATACCCAGAGGGATATCAAATATAGAGTGGGGGTGGGCGGTAATGAGTATCAAGTGGGGCAGGATAAAAAAAGACCGTCAAGAGACGGCCAGATAAAAAAATAATTAGCTAACCAAATAATACAACGGGAAATTAACTTGGTCAAGGAGGGATGACAGATGCCCACCGGAGATGGTTCAGGGTTGGAATTAACCTTGGCAGATGAAATGTTTTTTCAAAAGTGCAAGATTGACAAATGTAAATGCAAAGGATGTATAAACAACCGGCTTGTAGATTGCCTGGTCAACAATGGGAACTGTTATGCAAACACATTTTTAGAATTATGTCCTATAAAAAGATGTAAATCATTTAGCAAAGAGGCAGGTGTACCTTTACTGTGAACAATCTAATTGCTCAGGCCAATAGCATCGGAATAAAGATATATGTACAGGATGGCCAATTAAAAATAGACCTGCCATATCCACTGACACAGGTACCCGAGCATGGAAGAATTGTGCTTTCTGAATTAAAGGCAAAAAAGGCAGAATTAATGGCCCATTTTGTATGTACCAGCAGCACTGCTGATCTGCCCCTATATCTAAATACCTTGGCGACCTATGGTGTTCAGTTGACTTTTGATACTGAGGTTGGGATAAAAATTTTAATACCGCCTGTGGCCAAGAATGATGACATGTTAATCAAGCTGTTGGACGAACCATTAAAAAGGCATTGGTATCAAGCAGTTAACTATTTGAGAAATAATAGTCAAGCAGATCCAGAGGGATGAACTGCAGTGCAGTTGGCACACAAGGAATGCTATGAAGCGGGTCATTGCAAAATAATTGAAGGTTGCAATAGATATCCGGTAAAGCTAAATAAACAATGGCTCTGCCGGGAGAGAGTAAGTACTGCTAATAGGAGATGATTTAATGGATGCCGTTGCAAGACTTGATGAGTATTTGGAACAGGATACTGAAAATAGTTCTACGTTTCGCATTGAAAACACAGAAATGGCTGTATGGGCATTAAGAAAAGTTTGTAAAATAGAAAATTCTAGAAATGAATCACGTTCTGCTGCCCAAACTGAAATTGATCGGATTAAAACTTGGCTTGCAGATGAGGAAGAGAGAGCTGATCAGAACCGAGGTTATTTTGAAATGTTGTTAGAGGATTATCACCGGAGAATTCTCCTTGAGGATCCAAGAGCAAAAACAATCAAATTGCCTCATGGTGAACTGCAGATGAGAGCTCAGCAACCAGAATTCACAAAAGATGATGAAGTTTTACTAGCCTGGGCAAAGGAAAATCATCCTGAATTTATTATCGTTCCCCCAACGCCTGAGCCAAAGCTTGACTGGCCCGGTCTTAAAAAAACAGCTCACATATTAAATGAGCAGATAGTTGATCCAGCAACAGGAGAGATAATTCCAGGTATTTCCGTAGTCGAGCGGCCAGCTAAGTTTACTATCAAACTCAAGGAAGATTGAGGTGAAACATGCAAAAGATAGCTGAGAAATTGGTTCAGGTAATGGATGAATGTGCTTATGTACAGAAAGACTCCGAGAATAAAGAGCAAAAGTACAAATATGTTTCAGCTGCTGCAGTGCTGGACAAGGTCAACACTGCATTGGTAAAAGCCAAGCTTGCTAGTATTCCTGAATTCACTGTTATATCTGAAAAGGAAAAAGCCACATCTCGGGGAGGCATTTGGCAGTTGGTAACCGTACAGTGCAAACTGCAAATCATTGATGCTGATTCCGGTGAATCGGTCACAGTAATTAGTCTTGGTACCGGGACGGATCCAGGAGACAAGGCAGCTGCCAAAGCACAGACAATGGCTTTAAAATATGCCTGGCTAACCGCACTTAATATTGAAACCGGTGATGACCCTGAGGCTGATGATAAAACAGATAAGCAAGAGTTTGTTTCTCATCCGGTAAGCCCTACTGGTTTACCAAATAGTTCCAAGGTGGATGAAATATGTAAGCTATGGCAAGACATTGGATGGGAGCCAAGTGCACTATCAGTATACTTGGAACAGCGTTTTTCCAAGCCAGTTAACCAGATAACTGAGGTTGAATTAACAGTAATTTTGAATGAAGCAAAACAATATTATCAACAAAGGATGGGATAACATGAATCAGATATCAATTTTTGGCAGACTTACCAGGGATCCAGAGCTTAAATATACACAAGCCGGTAAACCGGTTACCAATTTTACAATTGCTGTAAATAGGTATGGTGATAACAATGAAGCTGATTTTTTTGAATGCAATGCTTGGGACAAGCAAGCTGAAAACATTAACAATTCATGTAAAAAAGGTCACAGAATTTTAATATGGGGTTATCTTCGTCAGGAAAAATGGACTGATCAACAGACCCAGCAACAACGCTCTGCCGTTAAGGTTGTAGTTACCGGCTTTAATTTCATCGAGCCTGCTCCGACAGCCGGGAACACACCCCAACCTCAACCAAATCAACAGCAACAAGCATGGGGACAACCCACTGGTTACCCACCAGGCTATGTTCCTGCGCCAGCTGCAAATCTACAAACCCCTGGATATATGCAAACACCACCACAAAATAATCAAAACCAACAACCTATTAATCAAGGTTCCCCATCTCCTGGGGGATATTATAGTAGCAACCTCAATGATCTTCCGTTTTAGGTGCTTATTATGTGCTGCCTAGAGCAAAAGAAGATAAAAGTTCAGTTAGGCATGCATGCAAAAGATAGGTGGCATGAGCGGGCTGGCAGAAGTCATGGCCAGCTCGTCAAGCTAATCACATTTCTACTGCGGGAAAAGCTCGGTTCAGGGTTGATTATTGATAATAATAGAGCAATGTTACCCCTGGATGCTGAAAGGTTTGGACTGCGAGTGGGGCTAGTTGCCTGCATTGAACTACCGGATACAAATGGCGTGTGGCGAGTAGTGACATTTACTTATATGAATGGAAAACAATTATAGGTGGTGTTTATGAATGGGTAAAAAAGCTAATTTTTTACTCCTGGTGATAACAATGGCTGGCCTAGTTAGCCTTAGCTTTGGGATAGAGGACGTTATTAAAAGTAACCGTCCGGTACCGCCCATTGAAAAAATCATAATGGAATTAAAAGCAAGGTCAGAGCTACAACAAATGGAAATTGAGGACCTGCGGGAACAGCAGCAGGCTTTGTGGCAAATCAGTGTTGATATTAGTAAAAGGGCAGGAGTGGTTGATTAGCATGGGCGTGCATAAAAGATTAACCTACCAATCTGGTTGTCGCCTTCCATTTGAAAGCCCTAAATGCGGCGATGGTTATGCAATGAGTGGCCCTTGCAAAACTAGACAGATGACCCCTGAGGAGAAAGAGAAATATGGATCTCCCGAACTTAAAACTCGAGAAGGATATATTTCAGTGGGTATGCTTAAAAATGTAATAGAGCGAGCCGATTCTGCTGTTGAAGCTGCAGGGATACTCAGAATTAACAGTTATCACCTAAGATATCTTTTGAAACATAATTGTATAAAAGTGCCTAAAAATTGGAAGGAGGAAGATAAATTGGGCAGTGAAGATAAACCAAAAACAAGGATGGAAATAGCACGAGAAACACTTAACAGGGAACAGTATCAGGAGTTAAAAAATAATGGCCATTCCGATAGTCAAATATGCAAGGACAACAAGATAGCTCCAGATATAATGGTAAACCTAAAAAAAGAATGGGGTTTAGAGATAGGGCAGCCAGTATGTAAGAGGACGGTCGAAAAAGAATCTCCGGATATTGCTCCTCAAGCAGTAAAAACTAAAGCTGGAGAGTATTCTGTGTCTCAGCTCATTAAGTTAAAAGAAGAGTTGGAAACTGTAATATGCACAATCAATAAAGCTTTAGACAATACAAAAGTGGTGATTAAGATTGAGCTTTAAACTCCGGCCATACCAAGACCTATTAATCCACGGAGTTCGTGATGAATTTATGCAAGGTAAACGGCGTACATGCCTAGTTGCTCCCTGCGGGGCTGGAAAAACTGTAATTATGGCCTGGATGGCAGCTCAATCTGCCATCCGTGGTCAATCAGTATTATTTGCAGTACACCGCCAGGAGCTCATAGACCAAAGCAGTGAAACATTCAAGGCACTTGGCGTGCAGCATGGGATAATAGCTCCCGGCCTATCAGGCAATGACGAGCTTGTGCAGATTGGAAGCATATTCACAGTGGCCAGAAGACTTACCAAATTAAGTCCACCGGCAGTGATTATATATGATGAAGCACATCATAGTACAGCCAATACCTGGCGCAAACTGATGGCTGCATTCCCTGAAGCTTTTGTTATTGGACTTACTGCAACTCCGGCGAGGCTTGACGGATCCGGATTGGGTGCAATATTTGAATCCTTGGTTCTTGGTCCGTCTGTAAAACAATTGATTGAGTGGGGAAACCTAGCTCCATTTCAATATTATGCACCTCCAATAAAGGCAAACTTAGAAGGCCTACGGGTGCGATACGGTGACTATGTAAAATCAGAAATTGAATTTAGGATGGACCAATCAGAAATTATTGGTGATGTAATTGAACAATATAAAAAACTGGCTAATGGGAAGAGGGCAATATGTTACTGTGTCTCTCGGGTTCACTCAGAACATACTGCAGAAATGTTCAAAGCTGCAGGGATACCGGCAATACACATTGACGGAGAAACTCAGGCTCCAGTCAGAAAGGCAGCTATTGAGCAATTCAGATCCGGCGAGATTAAAGTACTATGTAATGTTGACCTTATATCTGAGGGATTTGATGTACCGGCAATGGAGGCCGTAATACTAATGCGGCCAACTCAATCCTTGACCTTGCATATTCAGCAGTCAATGCGACCAATGCGGCCAGACACGGATAATCCTGACAAGGTGGCAATTATTATTGACCATGTAGGGAATTGTTATCGTCATGGACTGCCGGATGAAGATAGGGATTGGATCCTGGAGGGAAAAAAGAAAAACAGCCAGGGTCAAAGGGAAATATCCTTGCGACAATGCCCCAAATGCTATGTGGCACACAGACCATCACCAGTATGTCCAGGGTGCGGCTATTTATACAAAGCATCTGTTCAATCCGATCCTGAACAGCGCAAGGGTGAGCTGGTTAAGATTGATGAAATAGACAGGAAAAAACGCCGCCAAGAGGTTGGTAAGGCAAGAAACATTACAGATCTTGAACAAATAGCTTTAAGACGGGGATATTCTTTGCGGTGGATATCAAAAATGGCTGAAATAAAACAGATAATGCGGTGAAGGGGGCAGTAAATGAGTGCCATTGATGAATTAGTATACATTGTTGAAACACAGAAAACAGTAAGGACCTCTGTTTTAGCAAGTTTATTATATCGGCTGGAGAGAGAAAAAGAAGTGCCAGGCGATTACTCCCGGGAACCATTCAAGATGGGGAAAAGATACCTCAATAACTCAGAAAAAATTGACTACTATAAAATGGTTGCATTTAATGACTTCCTTGAGAGGTGGAGGGATAATGCTAAGCAATACGGCTGGAGTGCTGAGGTTTTAAAAAGAATTGAGCTGGCCAGCAAAATGATTGACCAGGCTATTAATCAGATAATGTACGGACTTGACCCGTCGTTTGTGGGTAGAATCTTATCTGAATCTAAAAAATATTCAGTGATAACAATGTACCACGATCAGGCAATGAGGGAGTTTAGGGAGGTCCAGTTAGTCGATGATGTGGCAGTAGTAAATAGGGACCTATTCAACGAGGCGCTACTACTTATGGACACTGAGGTATGCCTGGAGTGCAATGTTGAGGATGGGAGCTTCACAGGTTGCAAGGTATTCAAGCTCTTTATAGACCAGGATATTGACGTTATTCAAGATAGCCCGCCAAGTGGGGTTTGCCCATTCAGCAGACTAAAGCAGGAGGCTGTGTAAATGGCAAGTAAAACAATAAATGTAGCTATTAAAGAGCCTGGTAAAAATATTGAGTTGCTAGAGATTGAAAACACGCTGCAGGCTTGTCAGCAAATCGTTGATGGATATATAGAGGTTTTAAATATTAATAATAAGATACTGCTTATTTGTAATGAAGAGGGAAAATTTAATGACCTTAAACGGAACTTTAGTATTCCTGGAGACATTATTTTTGGAACTGTATTTTTCTGCAGAGCAGAGGAAGATAGCTTTTCAAGTATTTTAGATGAAGATATTGATTTTATTAAACAAATTACTTTAAGGAGTTATTCATGAAAGAGTCAGATATTCAAAATTTAATTCGTATTCATGTTTCAAATAATCAGCTGGGAACATTATTTAGGGTAAACGTAGGGGAAGCCTGGACAGGTAATAATGTAATTCATAACCTGGACGGCAGCATAACAATTTACAGGCCACGTCGATTAAATACAGGGCTTCCGGTTGGCTTCTCTGATTTATTTGGTATTAATAATCTTGGCCGGGCAATATTCATTGAGGTTAAATCTAAATCTGGCAAGCTCAGTCCAGAACAAGAAAATTTTCTCCGGATGATGACTGCCAGCGGTGCTTATGCTGGAGTGGCCAAGTGTCCAGAAGATGCTGTGAAAATAATTAATGGATTAAATATTGGTTTATAGATTGGAGGGTGTGAACCCTGAACTATATATATGATTTTTTATCCCTCCTGTATGACGAATTTAATGAAAATCAATTTTTATATCTTTGGACCTTACCTAACAGGCAATCACATTCCTTCTCTGTCCAGAATATACCAGGGATGGTCCAATCAGCCGAACAATTATCTGCTAACCATGATGTTTATTTCGGCGTAGGTTCAACATTAGCAGCTGTGGGTACACATGAGAGGTCAAAAAACACTGAAATATCATCTATCCCCGGGATATGGGTGGATATCGATGTTCAGGCTCCCGGTGCACACAAAATTAATGCTTTGCCTGCAGATATTCCATCGGCTATGAGCTTGCTACCGGATGAGCTGCCACCTTCCTTGGTGGTATGGAGTGGATATGGTCTACATGCATATTGGTTATTTAGGGAACCTTGGAATTTTGACACACAGGCAGAACGGAACCAGGCTGCCGAGTTGCTTCGTAATTTACAGGCTGTAATAAAATCAAAAGCTGAAAAGAACAACTGGAAAATTGATACCACATCAGACCTTGCCAGGGTTCTAAGACTACCTGGAACAATGAATCGTAAAATACAGGATAGTCCTGTAATGTGTCAAGTAATAGAAAGATCAGATATCAGATACAACCCATCCGACATTGAGCATCTACTACCTCAGACTGAAGAACCTATCAAATCAGAATCACAGCGGACAGGTGACTTTGAGCGCAGGTCAACGGATGGATCAGCTGAAATAATGCTAAAAAACTGTAGGTTCCTGCAGCACTGCCAGTTAAATGCATCTGGTATAACTTACACTGAATGGTTGGCTGCATTAACCAATATTGTAAGGGCCAGCGATGGCCACCAAGAGGGTCACAATTTTTCTATTCTGGATACAGCCCGATATAAAAAAGAAGACACAGATCACAAGTTAAAAGAAGCTTTGGAAATGAATCCACAGACCTGTGCATACATAAAAACATCCATCGGGTTTCAAGGATGCCCTCAAGATGGGTGTGGAGTGCAGGCTCCATGTGGCTGGAGTTTATCTAAGGTGGGGCAAGCGCGGGCCGTTGTCAGGTGCATACCGGCTCCCTCTCCGGAAAATGTATTCATTCCTGAGGTTCTTGGTGCTTTGGCAGTCCTTAAAAAAGATGACCAAGCTGAATATATTAAATTCAAAGCATCATGCAAGGGCCGGGTCAACCTTAACGATTTGGAAAAGCTTATTAAACAAAATAATCATCAGGCTAAACAGGAGAGCCATTTACATGTTGTTCAGCCGGGAGATAGGCCCAGCTCTAGAATGTTAAGGGATACAGTCCCAGAGCTGCCGGTAAATATGATATTGCCGCCAAATTTCAAGTTTGAACGTTCAGGAATTGTATTTATTAAGGAAACCAGCTCCGGTGACATCATGGCATATAAGGCTGCTAGTTGCCCGGTAGTAATATCAGAACGTCTGTTTAATGTAGATACAGAGACAGAGAAAATGGAAATCTGTTTTCGTTACATGAAAGGTTGGCGCAGGGTTTTATTTCCCCGGTCAACAATATTTGATTCCCGGAAAATAATGCGCCTTGCTGACTTTGGTGTTTCAATCTCATCAGAATCTGCTAAGTTTGCGGTCAAATGGTTTGATGCACTGGCAGATATTAACCGGGATAGTATTCCGGTAACCTACTCTGTGTCAAAGCTTGGCTGGCGTGGGGAAAGGGAATTTATACTGCCTAACTTTAATCAGAAATACCGTATTGATATTGATGATGATGGAAGCCAGCGAACGGTTTCCGGATTTTCTGTAGCAGGCAAGGTAGATGATTGGAAATCAAGGATGAAATATCTTAGGCAGACACCAATTGCTAGATTTCTTTTATCAGCCAGTTTTGCAGCACCACTTTTAAAAATTCTTGGGCAGAGGAATTTTATCCTGCACAACTGGGGGAGCTCCCAAGATGGCAAAACGGCAACACTATGGGCGGCTATGTCTGTGTGGGGTAATCCGGATCAGCTGATTGGAACCTTTGACACGACCCCAACGGCAATTGAGAGAAAGGCGGCTCTACACTCTGATTTGCCCTTAGCAATTAATGAGCGCGAGGTATTAAACCAGCACAAGAAAAATGACATTAACCCTCTTCTGTACGTATTAGGTGAAGGTCGGGGCAGGGGCAGAGGAACAAAAACAGGACTGCAAAACTTATCCACCTGGAGAACAATTGTTTTATCAACCGGAGAGGGTACATTGTCAAATTCAGGATCTTTAGATGGAGTAATGACCAGGGTGCTGGAAATATGTGATGGACCACTCAGTCATGATCGGGAGTTTGCCCGCGGTCTGTATTATTTTTTGCCGAAGTGCCATGGCCATGTTGGGCAGGAGTTTCTAAACCAGTTGCTAGCTGCTGATTATGGGGTTATTTATACTACCTACAAAGAATTTCAAATTGCCTTTAGAAATAGTTTTCCGGATAAGCTTGATTCTCATATTGATGCTGTTGCCTGTGTTGCCACATCTGATTACTTGTCATCTGTCTGGGTATTTGGTGAGTCATGGGACGAAGCTAAGTCAGGGGCAATTGCTGCTGCAAATCATATTCTATCAGGATTGGTTACTATGTCAGAAGCCAGTGAATCAGAACGTGCCTGGGATGAATTCATTGACTGGTTAGCAGAGAACCAAGAGAGATTTTCAGACCGTTCAATGGGCCCAAGGTTTGGATATCGGGAACATATAGACCTGTATGTAATCAGAAGCGTTGTTGACAGATTCTTGACAGAGAAATTTTCAGGCAGTAGAAAAATTATTCGGGAGTGGGCAGCTGCTGGGAAGATTGAGACATTTCATCGTGGAGGAAAAACAAGATATGACACTATGGGTAAAGCCTTAGATGGTGGTATAAGACCACAAGTAATCAAAGTAAAACAGATTGGTATTCGTGACACTAACTAAAACAGTGTCACGAAGTGTCACAGGAGTGTCACAAGGTTAAAGTCAAGGCTGGTAAGGCTTATATATATGTTGTGACACTGTGACACTAATATATATGTATTACATATAGAGAAATGACCTTGCCTTTATAATGTATAGGTATAAGGTGGTCTAAAAAATATACACATATGTTCCAAAAATTAGTGTCACAGAAAAAATAAAAATGTAAAACCAATAAAATCAAGGCTTTCAAGGTAATAAATCTGTGACACTATTAGTGTCACAAGTAAAAATTTACTATTTAGGGGTGATGAAAACTGAACTATATCAAAGAGGCTGAGAACAGACTAATATACTACCGGGAATTACAGAAAAGTATTGATGAAATGAGTAGACAAATTGGTAGATTAATAGGCAGTTCATGTCCTAAGGCTTTGAAAGGGGCTACTCTTGATGAGACTGGGATCAGAGCTGGTAGGCATGATGAAACCTTGAATGTTCTCTGTGAGCTTCAGATGCTAATCGAAAATAAGAAGAAAACTGAAGAGGGTTTCGCTGAAATAAATAATATCCTATTAGACATTAGCCAGGATGATAACTGCGAACATTATGGCAAGGTATTGAGAATGTGGTACATTGAAAGGCTATCAAAAGAAGTTATTGCTGAAGAATTATTCTGTGGGATCAGGACGGTTTATTATTTGCGAGATGCGGCTATAAGGAAGTTTGCAATTAGGTTGTTCGGCATTGATGCTTTAAAGGTTGTGTAGTTTTGCAAAATCGTTGCATAGACACAAGGTTTTTGCAATGGTAGAGTTGTATCGTGGATAACTGGCACTAAATTAATATAAGAGATAAGCAGCCGATTAAGGCTGCTTATTTTCGTTGACTCCGAGGTGAGACTTAAGAGCTTCCTGAAGGATGTGGGAAAAGTTAACCTGTTCTTTTTCTGCGATAGAGTTTAGCCATGCCGGAATTGTAAGAGTTTTTTTGACTGCTTTATTCCCATGTTTTCTTGAGTATTCGTCTAAGTCGATACTTATTAAACTTACAAATCCGTTTTCGTGTTCATCAGGGTTAACGTTTTTAATGTCTGATGCTTTGGGGATTTGTTTATCATTTTCAATTTCATCCAGTAACCAGCCTGAAGCTGCCTCAACTGCCATATCCAGGGCTTCAGGTAAGGTATCTCCTTCCGTTACACAACCGGGAAGATCTGGAAAGATTACAGTATATCCACACTCTTCACAAGGATAGAAGCAAGCCGGGTAGATTAATTTCATTTTTTTTCAACTCCTTTTTAATATATTTACTTTATAATCACTCCCCAAGCAGGGGCTTATTTTATCCCCGCTTGCTTGAGGATGGAATTTGCGGTTTTTGTTTTCAGGTCCTTGTTGCTGTGGTACGGTATTGTTACTTTTCCGGGTTTGGTTGGGTGTATGTAGTAGTGATGTGAACCTCTGGTGTATGAGTATTCCCAACCATCTTTTTTAATTATTGTTTCTATCTCCCGGAACTTCATTTGTTTTTCAACTCCTTTCAATGTATTTATTATAATACGTGCAGTACGTATAGTCAATAGTTTTTATAAATATTTTTGAGCCGAAAGGCTCTTTTTTATTGGAGTTGATTATGTTTTACAAATCTACTAAATGGAAAAACAAGAGAGCACATATTCTCAGGCGTGATGAGTATATGTGCCGTGAGTGTAAACGATATGGAAAGACTGCGGCAGCCACAACAGTGCATCACATATATCCTCTTGAGCATAGACCAGACTTAGCTCTGGTTAACGAGAATCTAGTGAGCTTATGTAATGATCATCATGAGAAGATGCATAACCGGCTAACTGGAGAATTAACATCGTCGGGGTTGGAGTGGGTAGAAAGAATTAAAAATAAGCTATCCCCCCTCCCTTTGAGAGAAAAAATTTGATCTCATGGGACCGGGAGGGGAAGGTGTTTCCAATAGAGCGGCCTGTGAAAATATTTTTTTGGAGGTGAGGAGGTGGCCAAGCGAGCTACAAAGGAAACAATCAAACGTGCAACAATAGCTGACATGAAAAAGCTTGGGATATACAAGCCTGAGTATAATCGGCTGATTGATATATATGCAGAATTGGTAGAGCAGTATGGGATTTTGACCAATGAATTTCAAGATAGTGGATATGATTATGAGGTTGAAACCATGCAAGGCGGAGCGAAAAAAGCACCGATTGTAGCAACCTTGGAAACTTTGCGAAAAGATATACTGGCATACTCTGACCGCCTTTGCCTTAATCCTAAATCATTGGAAACTGTTACTGCAGAATCTGCCAATAAATCAAAACTGGCAGAAGTTTTAAGTGGGTTAAAGTGACGAAATTCAATAACTATGATGCTGTGCTTGAGTATGCCAATAGTATTGTAGAGGGTAGAAAGATAGCCTGCGAGGAATTAATTCAAGGATGTAAAAGATTCCTGGAAGATTTAAAAAATACAGAATATGAATTCAATCCTAAAGATGCTGAGTTCGTCATAGGAATCATCGAAAAAACATTTGTCCACATGCAAGGCGAAAGAATAGACGGCACTCCGTTACGCGGGGAGCCTTTTTTATTAGAGCCGTTCCACAAGTTTCAGGTTTATAATTTGCTGGGATTTTATCATAAGGGTACAAAAATAAGACGATTCAAAGAGGCTCTTATTTACATCCCTAGGAAAAATATAAAAACATCATTTGCAGCTGCACTTTCATGGGCACTAGGATTACTTGAGAGAAAATCCGGCTCAAAGGTTTACATTGTGGCTGCAGCCCTGCAACAGTCCCTAGAAAGTTTTAATTTTATCAACTTTAACCTTGAGCAGATGGGTGAGAAGGAAAACTTCAGGGTCATTGACAATAATCAAGAACACAGCATTCAAGGTGATCTTGGTGATGGTTCAATTCGTATCCAGGCTTTGGCCGCCAACCCTGACAGGCAGGATTCATTGAATTGCAATATTGCTATTGCAGATGAGATTCACGCTTATAAAACTCCTAAGCAATACAACATTATTAAAGAGGCTATGAAAGCCTATACCAATAAATTAATGATCGGAATTACTACTGCTGGGGACGACATGACCAGTTTCTGTTATCAGCGTCTCCAGTATTGCAAGAAGATTTTAGATGGGACCGTGAAGGATGAAGCATATTTTGTTTTTATCTGCAAAGCTGATCAGGACGATAACGGGGATGTGGATTATACCAACCCTGTTATTCACGAAATGGCAAACCCAGCTTATGGGGTATCAATTAGGCCAAATGATATCATGAACGATGCAATGCAGGCTCAAAACGACCCGCAACAGAGGAAAGATTTTTTCGCAAAATCGCTCAATATCTACACAGCTGCAATGAGAGCATATTTTAATCTTGAAGAGTTCAGGAATTCTGATAGAAATTATAATTGGACCTTGGAAGAGTTAGCCAAGATGCCCATTGAATGGTTTGGCGGGGCAGATCTTTCAAAGCTTCATGACCTGACGGCATCAGCTCTGTATGGAAGTTATAAAGATATCGATATAATCATATCCCATGCCTGGTTCCCTATTGTCGCGGCCCACCGAAAAGCAGAGGAAGATAATATTCCTTTGTTTGGTTGGAAGGATGATGGATGGCTGGATATGTGCAACAATCCGGTAGTTAACCAAGCAGATATAGTAAATTGGTTTATCAAGATGAAAAAAGCCGGATTTAAAATTAAAGAGACCGGACATGATAGGAAGTTTTGTAGAGAATATTTTTTAGGAATGAAAAAAGCTGGTTTTAAAGTTATCGACCAACCACAGTATTTTTATAAAAAGTCAGAGGGTTTTAGGCGTATTGAAGCTAAGGCAAAAGAAGAAAAACTATATTATTTACACTCCGGGGCTTTTGAGTATTGCTTGCAAAATGTTAGGGCAATAGAAAAAACTGATGACATGATACAGTACGAAAAGGTAATGCCAGAACAGCGGATTGATATTTTTGATGCCGCTGTTTTTGCATGTGTAAGACTATTGGAGAATATTGAGAAGGCATCATCGGCCAATCAATGGCTGAAAGGGAAGTGATAAGTTGAGAAAGAGAAGAAATCAAATCTCAAAAACAAGAGCAGAACCCCAAGAAAAACGCAGTGCCCTGGGATGGCTCTTGACTGATGGAGCGCACGACTCACTTTGTATTCCTGGATATACGAGGTTATCTGATAACCCGGAAGTGAGAATGGCGGTTCATAAAATTGCTGAACTTATTTCATCAATGACCATCCACCTAATGCAGAACACGAATGACGGGGATATCCGGGTAAAAAATGAGCTGGCACGAAAGATTGACGTTAACCCGTACAGCCTCATGACCCGCAAGGCCTGGGTATATAACATAGTTTACACCATGCTTTTGGATGGTAAGGGAAACAGTGTTATACATCCCAAAGTGCAAGATGGTTTAGTAGCTGACTTGGTACCTCTTAAGCCATCCAGGATAAGTTTTATCGACACAGACACAGCTTATAGGGTAGTGCATAATGGCACTCCCTATAATTATGATGAAGTGCTACACTTCATAACTAACCCTGATCCAGAAAGACCTTATATAGGTCGAGGATACAGGGTGGTGTTGAGAGATATTGTCGATAATCTAAGACAAGCTACCAACACCAAAAAAAGCTTCATGTCCGATAAATGGAAGCCCAGCATAATTATTGCTGTTGATGCCATGACAGATGAGCTGGCCAGTGAAGAGGGCCGGGATGCAATTCTAAAGAAATACATCAGTGAAACAGGTGGCGGTAAGCCCTGGGTGATTCCTGCAGAACTGGTCAAGGTGGAACAGGTTAAACCATTGTCACTGCAGGACCTGGCTTTAAACGAAGCGGTACAACTTGATAAACGGACAGTGGCTGGAATCTTTGGGGTTCCGGCTTTTTTCTTGGGCGTGGGAGAGTACAAGAAGGATGAATATAACAGCTTTATCAATTCCACTATTCTTCCAATGGCCAAGGGAATTGAGCAGGAACTGACCAGAAAACTTCTGTATAGCCCTGATTTGTATTTTAAGTTTAATCCACGTAGCCTGTATGCCTACGACTTGAAAGAACTCGCTGACGTTGGGGCAAACATGTATATCCGTGGCGTAATGACAGCAAATGAGGTCAGAGACTGGATAGGCTTGTCTCCCTTGGCTGGATTATCTGAACTTGTAATCCTGGAAAACTTTATTCCGCAAGGCATGATAGGCGATCAAAAGAAACTTATTCAAGGAGGTGACAGCAATGGATAGGAGCGGCAGACAAACCCGCAGCTTGCAGGCAGAGTTAAAAACACGAGCAGAGCCTGATACCCAGGATATGTATATCGAGGGGTATTTTGCTGTATTTAACCGGCAGACTGAACTTTGGCCGGGAGCCTTTGAAGAAATTGCCCCAGAAGCTTTTATTGAAACCCTGGGCAATGACATTCGTGCACTCATCAACCATGATACTACTTTGGTTCTTGGCCGAAATAAATCTGGAACCTTAGAACTCAAAGCAGATAGTTACGGGCTTTGGGGCCGGGTGAAGATAAACCCCAACGACACAGATGCAGTGAATATCTACGAAAGGGTAAAACGTGGTGATGTGGATCAGTGTAGTTTTGGCTTTAACGTCCAGGAGGAAAGCACAGACTGGCGTGATGATGGAACCGTTAAATGGACTCTTAAGAAAATTGACCTACACGAGGTCAGTATTTGTACGTTCCCAGCTTATGAGGATACCGGGGTCCAGGCTCGTAAAGCTGAGGTTACTCAGCACTTGGAACGGAAAATGGAACAAAGGAAAAAAACGCTGAAGGAGAGGTTAAAGGCATGCTTAGACAATTAATGTTATCCAAGAAAATTGAACAGAGGAAAGCCTCCTTGGCTGAACTGCTGGAAAAAGAGCAGGAATTAAAAACCAGATCAGAGGGACTTGAGGCAGCTATTGACGAGGCTAAAACTGACGAGGAAATAGCCCTTGTTGAGGAAGAGGCCGATAAGCTTGAAAGCGAGGTCAATGATCTGGATGAGAAAAAAGGCAAGCTAGAGGGAGAGATTAGTGCCCTTGAAGGTGAATTGGAACAGCTCAACAGTAAGGATCATGGTACTGATGAGCGCTCAGTGCAAGAAAAAAGAAACATTAATCAAGGAGGGGAAATAAGAATGAGGGGTAATGGATTTTTCAAGGATTTTAGCTTAGAGCAGAGGTCTTCTTTCCTTGCTCGCGAGGATGTAAAGGATTTTCTGGCCAATACTAGGGGACTCATTGGTCAGCAAAGAGCTATTTCAGGTGCGGAGCTCACTATTCCGGAAGTTATGCTGGATCTATTGAGGGATAATTTAAACCGGTACAGCAAACTTATTAGTAAGGTAAGACTGAAGCCGGTTCCCGGAAAGGCCAGACAAAACATTTCCGGCAGTATTCCGGAGGGCGTATGGATTGAAGCAGTTGGAAGCCTAAATGAGCTGGAACTGAAATTTAATCAGGTTGAAGTTGACGGCTATAAGGTTGGCGGGTTCATCCCGGTTCCCAATGCAACCCTTGAGGATAGCGATCTTAATTTAGCCAGTGAGATAATGGATGCCCTGGGACAAGCTATCGGCTTGGCCGTAGACAAGGCAATCCTTTATGGTACAGGTACAAAGATGCCCCTTGGTATTGCTACAAGACTGGCACAAGCTTCTAAGCCCTCAAGTTGGGATGTCGATGCACCTGATTGGACAGATCTTCGCACTTCCAATTTATTGAAGATTAATCCATCTGGAATGACTGCAGAAGCATTTTTTGCAGCCCTCCTGCTTGATCTAGGAGTAGCTAGACCCAACTATGCTATTGGCGGAACATTCTGGGCAATGAACCGGAAAACTAAAATGGCATTAATGTCCAAGGCAATCAGCTTTAACGCTGCAGGCGCCATTGTCGCAGGCATGAATAACACTATGCCTATTGAAGGTGGAGAAATTATCGAGCTTGATTTTGTTCCGGATAACGACATCATCGGTGGATATGGGTCACTTTATCTGCTGGCAGAAAGAGCCGGTGCCCAACTGGCAGCCTCTGAGCATGTCAGATTCATCGAGGATCAGACGATGTTCAAGGGCACTGCCAGATATGACGGCATGCCAGTATTTGGAGAAAGCTTTGTGATTGTGAATATAAACAATGCTTCAGCTACTACTACCAGGGATTTTCAGAAAGATTATGCCAACACTGAACTCGGTGCTTTGGGTGTAACTTCTGTTGCGGGTACCGCATCCGGTGATACCTTAATTACTGTAACCGGAGCTGAAGTATCAGGAACAACCCTTGGGTATAAAGTAGCCGGCAAGGTCGTTGATGTTAAATCTGGTGACAGCAATGTTGGTTACACTGCATTTACTACCCCGGATGACATCACAGCAGCAACCGGCAAGGTTATTACCATGGTTGAGTTTGATGCTAATGGCAGAGCTATTAAGGTCGGAAGTGCCCAAGTGGTTGCAAAAGCCTAATGAGGTGATGGTATGAACACGTCTACAATCTTGGCGCTTGTCAAAGACAGGCTCGGAATTAAGACAACAGTCAGGGATACCTACCTTACCGCTATTATTAATGGTGTAACCACAGAACTCGAAGATGAAAAGGGGTTAGTCCTTGATGGGGCTAACCCTTATCATTTAATTTTTGTGGTTGACTATGCGACATGGCGGTACCAAAGCAGGGACAGCGCAGAAGCTATGCCCAGACACCTACAATATCGACTGCACAACATGATTATTCATGTAGGTGGTGTTAGCTCATGACCTACGATTATGAGTTGACGCTGATTGCCAAAACTTCAGGGAGTGTTGATTCAGAGGGCATTCCGACACCATCAGAAAGTAAAACGGTTGTATATTGTGGCTTAAAATCTATCGGCAGAAGTGAATTTTATGCAGCTGCAGCTTCAGGACTTAGCCCGGAACTGACCTTCATAATCCACGGGTATGAATACAGTGGACAAACAGAGGTAGAGTTTGAGGGAGTCAGATATATTGTAATCCGCACCTATGCTGCGGACTTTGAAGAGGTTGAGCTGACATGTAAAAAGGCTTAGGGGAGGCGAGGTCTTGTGGCAGAGATTAAATTAGAGGGCCTTGATCAGTTGCTCCAAAACCTGCAACAGGTGGGGAAAAAGGTAAGCGCGACAGAAAACAAAGCCCTCCGAGCTGGTGCTGATATTGTCAAAGAATCCGCCAGCAAAAAAGCTCCCCGGAGCAAATTGAATAGGTCTCACTTAGCCGACAACATAGCAATTAGCAACGTAAAAACACAAGATGGCATAAAGCACATTGAGGTTGGTCCTCAAAAGGGAGACAATTCACCATTTTTTTATGGGAAGTTTTTAGAATTTGGAACCTCAAAGATGGCAGCCAAGCCGTTTCTGTATCCAGCCCTTATAGAGACCAGAAGCGAAGCAGTTAATGCAATGGCAGAAGTTATCAGGGGGGCTCTAAAGAAATGATTAATATTAAACCTGCTGTTATGTCGGCGCTAAAAGCCAACTCAACTCTTATTGGTTTACTAGGAGGATCCCGGATATATTTTCAGGGATCTGGCATAGTTGATGAGCTTCCCCGGATAACTTACTTTGAAGTTGTTAATATTGGTTCACTCTATGCGGATGATGTAGAGGCAACCAGTGAAATTCACATTCAAATTGATATTTGGTCAAAGGGAAGCACTTCAGCAATGGCCGAAGAAGTTGATAAGACCATGAAAAGCTTAGGCTTTGGTCGTACTTCATCGGCTGATCTATATGAGGATGATACTAAAATTTTCCACAAGGCGATGAGATTCGCAATAATTAAGGAGGTCTAAACAATGGGAAGCCCACAAATCGGTATGAAAAATCTTGTCTATGCCATTCAAACTCAGGATGACAGCTTGGGGGTAGCTTACAACTCCCCGGTTGCATTAGCAGAGTCAATGTCTGCAAAAATTGCACCAAAAATTAATGCCCAGCAGTTATGGGCCGACGATGGATTGTCGGAAGTATTGAACTCTCTTGGAGAGATTGCGGTAGAGTTGGATGTTAAAGACCTTTCCCTAACTGTACAGGCAGCACTCTTGGGTCATACAGTTATAAACGGGGTTATCACCAAAAAGAGCACAGATATAGCTCCTTATGTGGCCATTGGATTCAAGTCTGTAAAATCAAATGGTAAATATCGATATATCTGGTTGCTCAAGGGCACGTTTGAGGTTCAGGAAATCGATGCAGAAACTCAGAATGACAAGCCAAAATTCCAAAACCCAAAACTTAAAGGCACATTTATGAAACGTGCTTATGATGATGCCTGGATGCGCCAGGGTGATGAGGACCTTAACCCTAGTGTAGGAACCGGATGGTTTACAAATGTTGAGTCTGGCACTCCTTCGGCCTTAACTGTTGCGCAAACTCCGGCAGCTTCAGCTAACCTTGTAACCTGGACTTACAACAATGCAATCGATACGTCAGCAGTTAATGACAGCCACTTCTTTGTCATGAAAGCCGGAGTTAATGTTACTGGAACGCTCGCCATCGATGCAACCAAGAAGATTGTTACATTTGTCCCCGGCACAGCAATGAGCGGAGCTCATATTGCAGTGGCAAGCAAAGCTGTTCGCGACATCTACGGACAGACAGCGGCTGCAAACCTATTTACCAACTTCACAATTTAATAAGGGGAGGGGGATTATTTCCCCCTCTTTATTTTTAGCAAAAAGAAAGGAACGAGAATCAATGAAAATAGATTTCAATAGTCATGGCATAACCGTTAACTTTGATAAAGTTCCGAAAATCCTCTATTTTAACGAAGAAGATCATGGATGTGGACAGATTTTTCTTGACGGAGTTAGGAAAAAGGGGCTTCATAGTGTTTTCATAAAAGCGCATACAGATGAAGACGTTCCACGCCCAGTCGAATACAAAATAAAACTTCACAAAGTAGGCTGCCACGGATATGAGTATCTAGCTGCCAACATTAAAAGCGATCTGGAAATAGGAGTTAAAATACTCGACTTAAGAGAATTTAAGGCATTAATAAAAATCCTAAAAGAAATTATAGGCGATGAAGAAATTGCTGAAGAAATCAGGAAGAAATATTCTAACAAACTCAACGTGATAACTATGGAGGATGAAAATAATGGAAATTATCCTGAACGATAAAACATATATTGCTCCAGCTCCCAAGGCGCGCATGGTCCGCAAGGCTATTGAGCTCACTGATGCAACCAACTTCAACAACTTAAACCCGGAGGAATTTGATAACCTAGTAGGTTTTGTGGTTGATTTATATGGCAAGCAGTTCACCATTGACGATATCTATGACGAATTGGATGCCGACAAACTAATGCCGACAATCGAGGAATGTTTAAATACTGTGGTTGGCCGTGTTGGGGCAAAGTTGGAACAATTCCCAAACGCACAGACGGAGAAGTAGAAGAAACTATTTCTCCGTCTGATTTTATGAAAGAGGTCTATCTGCAATTATTTGAGCAAAGTTGGACGCTCAATGACATTGATGAAATGGACTTTTTTTATTACCTCGACCTACTGATTTATAAGGCAAACAAAGAAGAAACTGAAGGACACGCATATATAGACCAGGTGTTATAAAGGCAGGTGAGAATGATGGCAAACGAAGAGGTAGGCAATCTTTCGGTAAAGGTTAGCATGGATTCAACTGGATTCCAGAACGGAATTTCCAGTATTAACAGAGAATTAAAAGTTGTACAAAGTGAATTCAAAGCCGCGTCTGCGCAACTTGGCGGCTTTGGAAATAGTACAGACCAGCTTAAATTAAAATCAGATAGCCTGACCAAGCAGATTGAGCTTCAAAAACAAAAGGTTGAGGCTCTTGATAAAGCTTTCCAGGCATCAGCTGAGAAAAAGGGACTAGATGCCAAAGCAACACAGGACCTGCAGATCAAGCTTAATGGTGCTAAAACCGCACTTGCCAATATGGATACCGAGTTAAACAAGACCAACCAAGAGTTAATCAAAGCCAATCAACTGCTTAGCGAAGGAGCGGTAAAGCAAGGATTATTTGCTAAAGCTTCTGAAAAAACAGGCATAAACCTTGGAAGCTTAAAGACTGCATTTGGGGCTGTAGGGGTAGCTGCTGGAGCATATCTGTCAAGCGCAGTAGGATCAGCTGGCAAAGCGCAGGCAAGCACAGAACGGCTAACTAAGTTGCTTGAAAACCAGGGTGAATCAGCAGCTAAAGCCAGTAAAGACGTTAAAGAATTTACTGGTGCTATTACAAAGATGTCTACCTTTAGTGGCGGTGAAGCAAGAGAAGCCCTGCAGACCCTGCTGGAAAAAGGTATAAGTGTGGGTGAAGCCCTAAAACAAGAAGGACTGCTTGCTGACATTGCAGCTGGTAAGAACGTGGCTCTGTCTGAAGCGGCTAATATGCTGGCAGACGCGTATAACGGCAAAACTAAGGCACTGGTGGCTCTGGGAATACTAACCAAGGAAGAGGTTAAGCAGTACGGCGCTTCTGAAAATGCAGCCCTCAGGATGGATATAGTACAAAAACGATTAAATGATCGTTTCAGTGGATCCGCTCAGGCTCAACTTGGCACCTATAGCGGTCAAATGAAGCGGATGGAAAATCAAATGAATTCTGCTAAAACTGCCATCGGGTCGGCGTTACTACCAATATTAGCAGATTTAGCAAAGTCAATCGCAAGCATTGTTGTACCGATTGCTGATTTTGTTAAGAAGAACCCAGCTTTCACAGCTGCTGTTTTATCGATGGTTGCTGTTCTAGGCACCCTGGTAGGAGGCATGTCCATTGCAACAACAGTAATGGCTTTTATGGCACCGATTGCAGGAAGCCTGGGCATTTCCATGGGAGCCTTGTGTTTACCTGTTTTAGCAGTGGTAGCCGCTATCGGGGTGTTGGTATTCGCCGGGTATGAAATATATAAAAACTGGGACTTAATAAAGGCCAAGGCTGCAGAGGTTTGGGGAGCAATAGGAAATTTTTTCACAGTAACCATTCCAGCGGCTATTAATACCGCATTAACCTGGTTTAAAAGTTTACCGGAAAAGATTGTATCTTTTTTCAAGGAATTGCCTGGAAAACTGGGCAATTCTCTGGGGTTAGCCTTGGGAACCATAGCAAAATGGGGGGTTGATGCGGTACAGTGGGCAATAACTAATGTTCCCAAAATCATATCAAATATCATTACTTTCTTTGCTGAATTACCGGGCAAAATTTGGACTTGGTTAGTGGGCGCCTTTAATAAGCTGATTAGCTGGGGGACTATGTTAGTCTCTTGGGCAGTAACTGAGGTGCCTGGAATAGTGAGAAAGATTGTTACTTTCTTTGCGGAACTGCCTGGAAATATGCTTGATATAGGCATTAATTTGGTAAAAGGGTTATGGAATGGAATAGCATCGATGGTTAACTGGATTTATAAACAGGTAAAGGGATTTGCAAGCGGGGTTGTAAAAGGGTTTAAAGAGGCTTTTGGAATACAGTCTCCGTCCAGGGTAATGGCTGAAGTCGGCAAGAACATAAGCTTAGGATTGGCGGAAGGCATTAGTGACGGAACCGACTCTGTTTTAACCTCCATTGATGGTCAGATAACTGCTATGCAGTTAAAACTTCAAGGGGAATCTGCAAGGCTTGTAGAGATCCAAAAACAGCAGGCCAAAGAGCAGGCAGAGGTAGAGAGGGAATCCCTGGTACAGGCGATAAATACAGCCGACTCCACTGTGCAGCAACTTATTAAGCAAGGAGCTGCACAGGACAAGCTCACAGAGGCAAAGCGAAAAGCGGTAGAGGCCCGCACCAAATTAGACGAGTTTGAAACAAAAGCCCAGGTCGATGCAACTAAGGAGCAGATTGACTCTCTAAAAAGTCAGCAGAAAGCCATACAGGACTACCAAGGAATTTTAAACGATGCTAAGAAAGTAATAACAACCTATTATGCGGACCTGAAAGCTGCCCGAGATGATTATGATAATAAGGTGGCAGAAGCTCAGGCACAGGAAATAGCCAAAGAGCGGCAGGTTACAGATGAGTACCAGAAAGCCTTGAATTCTAGGGCAAATGCCTTAAGCGGTTTTGCCGGATTATTTGATCAAGTGACCAGAAAAGATATTTCTGGTGAGCAGTTGCTTAACAATCTTAAGGGGCAGGTAACAGCCTTTGAGGATTGGCAGGAAAATATAAAAGCCCTGTCTGCCAAGGGAGTAGACGAGGGTTTGGTTGAAGAGTTAAAGCAGATGGGGCCAAAGGCAGGACCTGAAATAGCGGCCCTAAACACTTTAACAGGGGACCAACTGACTCAATATGTTGCCTTGTGGAAGCAAAAGAACCAAGATGCTAGGAATGAAGCAACTTCTGAGCTGGCCCAACAGAAGATTGAAATGGAGCAAAAATTAGTTGAAATCAGGGCAGCTGCATCCCAGCAACTTGAGCAATACCGGGCTGATTGGAAAACTAAGAACGCTGAGATTCGCAAGAACGCCATGACCGAGCTAACCACCATCGAGAGCAAATTCAAGGAAATAGATAAGGCTAGTGTCACTTATGGCGTCAGCCTTATGACTGGTTTTATAGCCGGCATTCAAAGCAAAAAGAACGAATTGCAGACTGCTCTTGAAGAGATGGCAGCCTTAGTAGATAGTTATATGCCTCACTCACCGGCCAAGCAAGGGCCACTTAGCAAGATCATGGAATGGGGGCCAGCTTTGGTAGGTTCATTGGCAAACGGAATAACCAGTAGCCTACCAAAGCTAGAAGGTGTAATGAACGGACTAGCAAATATCTCAACAATGAATCCAATTAAGGGAACCGGAGTCACCAATAGTTATAGCTATGGCGGCAACAAGATAAATATCACTGTCCAGGACGGAGAGGATTTAATTCGCACTCTACACAGGTTAGGGGTGTCACTTTAAATGCGAAGCTTAAAAATAGCGGGTATAGAACGCATTGCGGATCTAGTACAAAGCACGTTGAATATTCAGCGTGCTTTGACTTATCTAGTAGATACTTGTACCTTTGATGTTTCTGGAGTCTCTCCATCTGAGGGCGAAGAGGTTATAGTTGAGCAGGACGGCACTAGGCTATTCGGGGGGATAATCGTCAAGGTTGAGCTAGCTTGGACTTTTGATAACAAATCCACAAAGGTATGGAAAATTGATTGTGATGATTATACCGCCCTGCTGGATCGTAAGTTGGTGGTTGAAACATACGAGGGGCAAGCTGCCGACAACATTTTTATAGATGTTGCAAACAAGTATTGTCCAGGATTTACAGCAAGTGGAGTTCGTACCGGCGCGCCAGTGGTAGAGTATATGGTTTTTAACGACATAAGGCCGTCTGAGTGCTTTAAGCAGCTTTGCGAATATATTGGTTGGCACTGGATGCCTGACTATTATAAGGATCTGCAGTTTTTTAGTGCTGAGGAGTTGGCAAGTCCTGCACCGATGGCTTTGCAGCCGGGCGGCAAATTTCGCTTTGGCAAACATAGCATTGACATGCAAGGACTTAGGAACCAGGTCAAGGTTAAGGGCGGCACCATGCTAAGTGGCTTTCTGTCAGTAGAATGGAAGGCTGATGGGGTGGCCAGGATATGGACGTTGCCATTTAAGCCGCACGAAATCACTTATGGTGGGGAAAGCGGGAAAATAGGTGTTGGCGGAATTGCAAAAACCGTTGGTATCGAAAATGTCGATGATGAAAGCACGAAGGACTATTTATTAAACCCTCAAGAGGGATACATCAAGGCATCAGCCGGTACTGCAACACCTGCAGACGGGGCTACAATATCATTTAATGCAAAACAAGATATGGACGTTATTACAATAGTTGATGATTCTGATTCACAGGCAGCCATCGCGGCTGTTCAAGGCGGAGACGGTATATATCAGCATGTTATTGTTGATGACAGCTTGACTACAATCGAGGCTGCCGAAGCTGCCGCCAACGCCGATCTCCGGAACTATGCTAATCCCGCTGTAAAGGGTGACTTCTCAACCGAGATTGACGGTTGGTCACCAGGGCAGCTAATTACCATTAACCTTCCAGACCGGGGAGTGACAGGGACATTTTTAATTCAGAAAGTGACAATCACCACGGCGTCGCGGGATATTTTGACGTATAAAATCGAATATGGCGGCCGCCTGCTGGGAATTGCTGATTACTTGAAAGCTATAGTATCTGCACAGCAAAAGAAGAAGCTAAATAACACCGAGCAGATACGCACATTTAAAAACTCCATAGAAGTTGCAGCTCTTAGTGATACCCACGATCACGTTAATCGTACCCCAATTGGCTGGAGAGTTGGCCAAAGACGCGCTGAAAATGGTGGTGCTTTGGGTACAAGTGACGAGGTGTATTTTATTGGAAATTCAATGATAGTTGATTTGACTGAAACAAGACCAGTGTGTGGATTTGTTGTTTGTTCAGCTGATGTATAAGGAGGTTTGAAATGGCTTATAACACTAAAAATATTTTAAGGGATTTGGGAAATGTCCCGATTACACAGGGATTTGACCCTGAGAATGATAACTTTGCACCTCTGACAGTAACTGAGCTTGATAATGGCAGATTTGCGCAGGATTCTCTTGTGACTTCGATGCAGAAAAAATGGAGAGACACATTTGCAGGCCCTTCTACACTTGATGCAGCGAAATGGGATATTGTCCAAACAGGCACTAATCAATCAATCACAGTAGCGACACCAGGTGAGTTGTCGCTTATAACAGGCACCGATATAAACCAAGAAACAATTATTAGGAGTAAAGAAGTTTTTACTGTTTCTTACCGTTTGATGTTTGCAAGCCTGTTGTCTCAGAGAATTACAAACCAAGAATTTTATGTAGAGATGATAAGTGTTGACCCGGTAACTCTTTTGCCAGATGGAAAACATCGAGCAGGATGGAAGTATGATGGTGCTACAGCTACTCAAGCAAAGTATCTAGTCCAGAATAGTGGCTTAACTGAGCTACTATCTGCTGCATCTACAATACCAACAACTGTATCGTACTCATGTGAGGAGATTGAGATCTTCCCGGATGAAGCCTGGTTCCACGCAAGAGCGATTGATAGCACTTCGGGTCGTTCAAGTAGCTATGTAAGGCACCAATCAATCCCGGATGCAAATGCTCTTTATAAAATTCAGCTTAGGTTTAAGAACTTAGCTGTGGCTCCGGCATCAACAACAACATGGAAGTTTCAGTTTGTAAATATGGTTGATTTTATTGAGCTTACTACTGAAATAACTGCTTCCAGGGGGGCACAGGTTAGTGGAATGGGAATGCCTGTTAACGTGACAAACACCGCCGCTATTCCGATTCAAGGACAAAACAACCATGATTCAGTTATCGCAAGTGCTCCTGTAAGGGTAGCAGGTCGTGCGGTTACTGCAGATTATACTTCTGTGGCAACCGGTGACACAGCAGACATTATCACAACTGTAAAAGGCATTCAGATTGTTCAATTAAATTCAATACCGGAAAATATGCAATCTGTCACTCCGGCGGTGATTACCGGAACTACTGATACGCAATTATTTGCTGCAGCAGGCACTGGGATCCGAAATTACTTAACAGACTTGCAGCTGCACAACACAAATGCCGTTGCAACAGAGGTTCAGATCAAAGATGGTTCTACAGTTATATGGAAGGGATATCTTCCTGCCAGTATGCCATCGCCACAGATCTATAATTTTCAGACAGCATTAAAGGGGTCTGCGAATGCGATAATGTATGTGGCCTGTGTGACTAATGCTGCCAATGTCTATGTCAATGCTCAAGGATATAAACATCCATAAGGAGGGCAACTAATGAATGAAAAATTAAGGCTCTCTGCCGATTGGCATTTTATATATGGCGATGGCACAGAAATAATCCATAAGAATCTAATTGTACAGGGAGGTCTTGATTTTTTGGCCTCTCTTTTTATTGGCGAGAGAACGAGCAGCTTTGCGACATACTTAGCATTGGGAACTGGTACAACTGCACCGGTTGCCAATAACACCAAGCTAGAAACCGAAGGATCAAGAAAAATAGTTTCTTCAAAAACAAGGCAAGGAAGCGAATTGCGAATAAGAACTTATTTCTTAGCAAGCGAAATCAACCAAACATGGACAGAGTTTGGCTTGTTTGTAGAGGGAACTTCTGTTGCCAATTCCGGTGTCTTATTTAATCGAATAGTCCCAACCGGAGGAATTACCAAAGCATCAAACCAAACACTGACGATAGAGATTAGGTTGACAATTTCGGCAAGCTAGAAAGGGGTGGAAACTTGTCATTAAATGCATTTAAGAATAATGTTACTGTGCTAGATGAACTTACATTAAACAGCCTTTTAGCAATGCAAGACTTTTATCTTATATACGATGGCACGGCGGTTGATTCAAAGATCGGTGCCGGTGTGTCAGAAAACAGCATCGCAGACTACAGTTATGCAGCTAGATTTACTCTGACCGGTGTTACTGAGTTAAGCAGGATTGAGTTGGAATTGGATTCTGATGGTGTCGGTGCCGACATTACTGTACAGATTAGAAGTGGTTTAACATCCTCTGATGATGGTACTTTGCTCAAGGAAGTTGTTGTACCAAAGGAGTTTATTCCCACAACAGCAACATACTGGTCAATCCCAATAAATCTGACCGGCTTGGTTTCCGGTAACCAATACTGGATCGTTGTTAAAAACGCAGGAGATGCCATTAATAAACTCGATTGGATTGGCGAGGCATCGGTCGATGCCAGTTATCCGGTTTATCGCAGAGCCGGTAACACTGGGAACTGGACAACCGGACAGAACGCACTGCATTTAAAGATATACTCCGGCGAGGTCGGAGAGTTGAAACATGGAATTTATGGGACATACGGATACACAACAGTTGAATATTCAAGCGAAACAGTGTCCAAAGTCTATCGCTTCCTGCCGGCCAAGGACATTTATGGTGTGGTTGATTGGGCAAGTGGAATAAGAAACATCCAAACATACACATGGAATGGCGAGTATTTAAAAGCAGGGGTGGTGACATAGATGTTTGGAGCACTTGAAATGATTTATTCATTTGTGAGAAGGCAGATTGGCTTGAGAACAGATGTGGACAGTGCAACGGGCAGCGCTCACGCCAAGCTTGGATATATAAAAACAGCAGTTGCAGCAATAAAGAAAAAAGGATATTTAAAGACCAGTTTTGGGACAACATCAACATCTTATGCTACTGCACTTGACGTGGCAGGATCCGGCAAGCTTGATTTTTTCGTAGTCACTCTTTCTACTAACTCTACTCCTGGCTTAAAAATAACAGTTGATGGGAATGTGCTTTGCGATTATACATTAGGAGCCGGTACAAGCTCGGCTTATTATTATCCAATAGCATTTTTTCCTCTTTTTGCTGATGCTACAAAAGAGATTGTAGCCGGTGCTGTTCCAACCACTCAATATATGTCGCTTAATTTAGAATATAAAGCATCACTTAAAATTGAATTAAAAACCACAGCAGGAACAGCAACAATTAGAATCGGGTATAGCATAGACACATAGGAGGATTGAGAATGTATAAATATTATAATGTGCCGGTTGTTGATGGGGGAATTGAGGACCGGGAAGCTTATCCATTTATCCCTGAATCAATTCAAAATGAAACGGATATAAGGTTAATAAAAATAAATGCGGATTATCCGCCCGGTAACGATTGGACTGAAATATCTGAAGAAGAATACAACGTCATAAAAGAAGAAATGCTTATAACTCCAGAAGTACCACCTGAACCGCCAGCATAGGCGGTATTTTTATTGCCCCACTCCTGGGGCGCAAAACTTAATAATCGTAAAAATAAAACCTGGGGGTGGGAGTAATTGTCAGCTATGGAGCAGTGGTATACAAATAAAGAGCTGTACGAGTTTATGGTTGATTTAAGTAAAAAGTTTGAGTCTCTGAGTGCAGAACTCGGCAAAACTCAGGTAATGATACGCGATTACAACGGTTTAAGGGAAAAAATAAACGAGGTTGACGACTGTATCAAGGCTTTGCAAGGACAACAGCAGGGCAACAGAGAGGGTAGCCGAGATATGTGGGGCTACCTAATCGGAGGCATTGGTTTCGTTGTTGCTCTTTTGAGTGTTGTTATTAAAAAGTAGGGAGATGATTTTATGTTAATAGTTATCGACCCGGGACACGGTGGCAAGGATCCTGGAGCCGTTGCAATGGGAGTTACGGAAAAAGCTATCACCTGGGACCTAGCACAAAGAATTAAGAAAAAACTGACTGGATACAAAGCACAGGTTGAGATTTTTCAGCCAAGCGCTATCAATCCAAACAGCACAGCGCAGGACGAGCTGTACAAGCCGCCTCAATATGCTATAGATGTTAAGGCAGATTACTTTTTAAGCCTGCACATAAACGCAGGGAAAGGGCAAGGTTTTGAAACCTTTGTTTATAAGGAAAACAGTAAAGCAGATGTTCACCGCAAGGTGATCCATAAGCAGGTTATGGATTTTTTAGACAATTACAATATCCATGACCGAGGGCAGAAGTTTGGCAATCTATATGTACTGAGAAAAACATCGGAGGCCGGCATCCCTTCGGTCCTCATTGAGTGTCTTTTCATTGACAATGAGCGGGAAAGGAAGCTGCTGCAGAATGAAACCTTTTTAAATAACCT
>JAAXTT010000043.1 GCA_013336365.1 Peptococcaceae bacterium | reverse complement strand
TTCTTTTGGGTAAAACACTGGAAGCCAATGCAAAGGGCAAAACTACCCAGGCAATAAAAACGCTCATAGGATTGCAGGCAAAAGAGGCCAGAATTATTCGAGGCGACCAGGAAATAAGTATTCCTATCGAGGATGTGGAGGTAGGAAATACTGTTGTCGTGCGACCGGGAGAAAAGATACCGGTAGATGGAATAATAATAGAAGGATATTCCGCGATAGATGAATCAATGATAACCGGTGAAAGTATTCCTGTTGACAAAAAAATTGGTGATGAAGTAATAGGCTCAACAATTAATGCTCTTGGAGCATTTAAATTTACTGCCACAAAGGTCGGTAGAGACACTGCCCTGGCGCAGATAATTAAAATTGTTGAAGATGCTCAAGGCTCCAAGGCACCTGTCCAACGCCTAGCTGACAAGGTATCATCCTATTTTGTACCATCAGTTTTGGCAATAGCTGTTCTAACCTTTATTTATTGGTATTTTATAAGCAATACCGGCAGCTTTGCCGATGCAATGATTAATTTCACTGCAGTACTGGTCATCGCCTGCCCTTGTGCCTTAGGACTAGCTACTCCTACCTCAATTTTAGTCGCTACCGGAAAGGGTGCCGAAAATGGGATTCTGATTAAGGGAGGCGAGTCTCTGGAAAACGCTCACAAACTTACCTTGATAATGTTGGATAAAACCGGAACAATAACCAAGGGTGCGCCTGAACTAAATAAAATTATTCTTTTAGATAATACAATAGACAAAGAGAACGACATACTCTACCTTGCCGGCAGTGCAGAAAAAAATTCTGAACATCCATTAGCCAAAGCAATACTTAAAAAATGTCAGGATGAAAACATTTCAATTACCGAACCGGAAGATTTCCAAGCCTTACCGGGCTACGGCATAATAGCATCCATTGCAGGAAAAGACGTAATTATCGGAACACAAAAATTGATGAACGAACGGAAAATTGATTTTAGCCAGCATAATAAAGAAATTGAAACAATGGAGAATCTAGGTAAAACCGTAGTGTTTTTGTCGATTAACCGGGTCCCATCAGCCATAATGGCTGTAGCTGATACTATTAAAAATGACTCTCTGGAGGCTGTAAAAAAACTAAAAAGTATGGGGCTGGCAGTGTGGATGATCACCGGAGACAATGTCCTTACGGCCAAGGCTATTGCTAATCAAACTGGAATTGATAATTTTCTAGCCCAAATTTTACCCGAGGATAAAGCCAAGCAAATAGCCCTCTTGCAAGAACAGGGCTTTGTAGTAGGTATGGTGGGAGATGGCATTAACGATGCACCGGCACTGGTCACTGCAGATGTGGGATTTGCAATTGGAACCGGAACCGATGTCGCCATTGAAGCCGCAGATATTACCTTAATCAAGGGAAGCTTAAAAGGTGTTGCAGCCAGCATTGAACTGAGCAGGGAAACAATGAAAAATATTAAGCAAAACCTTTTTTGGGCCCTTGTTTACAACATTATAGGCCTTCCTGTTGCAGCAGCCGGACTTTTAAACCCTGTGATAGCAGGAGCCGCTATGGCCTTAAGCTCTGTATCAGTGGTCTCAAACTCTTTGCGACTAAGGAAATTTAAACCCTTTTAAAATGGCTGTGTTCTCTTGCCTTTTTTATTGGTATAGTTTATTCTTATTTGTGAGTATTATTTATATAGGAGGCTTGACCTAAATGGGTATTGAGGTAATTCTCGTGTTGGGGGTAGTGCTTGTAGCATCATTACTGTCAATGTTTATCAGCGAATCCGCAAAAACAATTACATTGTCAACCACCAAATTTGAAAAAAACCAGGAAAATTGTTAGTTAGATTAATTATATAAAAATCAATAATTTTAAAACAGCAATTGTTCCTAAGAACAATTGCTGTTTTCTTGTTTTATTACAATGATATCTGCCCAAGCAGCTGGTTATTTCATAAGCGCTTTTACAAAGGGTGGCAGAACAAAAGCAGCACCATGAACCTCAGGACTATAAAATTTTGTGTCCAATGCCGTAATCTTTGAAGCATCCACCTTAATAGGATCATGTTTCTTAGTCCCCATAGTAAATGTCCATAAACCGCCCGGATAGGTTGGTACATTTCCTAAATATATACGCGCCATAGGAAAAATACTGTCTACATCTTTATATATTCTTTTAATAAAATCCCGGTCAAAAAAAGGTGATTCAGTCTGAGCTACAAACAAGCCGTCCTCAGTAAGGGCATCATGAACACTCTGGTAAAACTCTGCACTAAACAATCCTACTGCCGGCCCGATAGGGTCAGTGGAATCTATGATAATCATGTCATAGGTATTCTTGTTTTCCATAACATGCTTGATTCCATCACCAATAATCAATTCAACTCTAGGGTCATTTATATCATAGGTTATTTCCGGCAGAAATTTCTGAGCTGCCTCAATTACTCCCCGGTCTATTTCACAATGAGTTACCTTCTCAACAGACTTATTACGAAGAACCTCTCTTACAGCACCCCCGTCGCCACCACCGACAACAAGTACCCTTCGTGGATTGGGAAGAGTATTTAAGCCTACATGGGTTATCATTTCATGATATACAAACTCATCCCCTACAGAGGTTTGAATAACATCATCCAGCAATAACATTTTTCCTAAAAGAAAGGTATCTACTACCATTACATCCTGGAAAGGGGTTTTTTCATGATGCAATACCTGGGACATTCGGCAACCAATAATCAAATCATTATTTTGATATTCAGTAAACCAGACATTCATTAAAGCACCTCCATAATAATTATCTATTGTCAACATTTTTGTTCTAAATCATTACATGCTCCCAACGGGTTGGGTAAGCTGCTGAAATTTCCTTCAGCAGCTTTTTCGTAGGAAGAATTAAATCATCCTAATACCACATTGGGACGGCAGCTAAGGCACAGGCAATCTTTTCCACCCTATGCTCGACAACCGCCAGCTTTGTTTCCTTCAACTCCATACCCCGTACAGCGAAGGCTTCCTTAAGCATAATCTCCACTTCCTTGGCCGCATCCTCTTTGGAACCAATACAAGCATGTTCCATAATTACCCCGAAATCATCTTCGGAAAAGCCAACACCCACAGCAGCTGCAATCAACTGACCTGGCTCCTCACTGATGATACAGCCATAAGCTGTGGGGACCAAGGATCCTGGAGGAATCTGCAAATCATTGCACAACTTGGCTCCCGGGGGTAGGATGCTGCTTACTCGGAGAAGATTCCAGTTCCCGACTCTTGCAGCCAGTAAGGCATTGTCGAAAGCCGTAAGGGTAGTTGTACCCTCTGCGGAACCTGCACTAACAAAGAACTTTTTAGGTGTAGGCAGCATACTATCACTCCACTTCTGAAAAACATACAGATATAATTATACACACTATGGAAGGAATGACAATAAAATTTTTACTCCCTCCAAGAATATTTCTTATTACCTTATATCGTCAGCCTTTTGAAGATCAGTATAAATTTTCTTATAGACTAGGGCGTCCTCAGCCTGAACTCCATCCGACTCACATATCAATGTGAATTCTATAGCTCTTTCCAATAACAAGGGTGCCAGAAAAGAAAAATCAGGTCCAAAGCTGTTTTCCGAAGTTTTCCGATGTCGTTTTTCCCCGGCAGCAGTGAATTCAATTGGACTAAAATGCATATGAAGTCTGCCGATTCCCCTGCTGCCCAGTTTTTCCTCGATTCTGTCTAGTACCCCAGAGAAATCTAGGACAGAATTTAGTGCACCTCCGTTAATAGCATGAAGATGACCAAAGTCAATGCAAGGTATTATCATTTCATCAATTGCACAAAAATCCAGAATCTCATCCAGACTTCCCAGCAAGGATTTTTTCCCCATTGTTTCCGGGGCAAGATAAATACCCTTTATGCCCTGTTCATTTATGGTGGCAATAACCTTTTTCAGTAATATTTTCGCCCGCTCGATTGCCTCTGACCTGATTCCCTTACCTGATCCGGGATGGAACACAACAACCTCAGCGCCCATCCACTGGGCTGCTCTCACAGAATCAAGCAAATAATTCATGCTTTTTTCCTGACCTTCGATTTCCAGGGTAGCCAGATTTATGTAATATGGTCCGTGAATACTTAGGAAAATCCCGTTTTCCCTGGCCTTTTGTCCCAGCTTCACAGCCATTTCCTCTCCTATCTTCACTCCTCTGCCACATTGGTACTCATAAGCATTCAAACCTTTCTCCCTTAGCCAGTCAGGCATATCCAATGAACTCTTATGCCCTTCTTGATAAAACGACTCCGGATTCCCTGCCGGACCAAATCTCACTTTCAAAAAACATCATCCCTTCTTCATCAGATAAGCTGCCAAAATTTTATCCGAAACTGAAAATTAATTCTACACCAGAAAGGATTTAAGTAAAATACAAAATGCCTATTTTCTTTCAAGGATAATTAAGAAATTACTCTTACCTTGGTTGATTTTTGATATCCTGTTATAATATAGTGAAGTATCGTCTATATCCCGTTTAAGGAGAAGCAATGATAGATCCGATAGCTTTAAATCTTGGGCCCCTTGAAATAAGATGGTATGGTGTGATAATGGCCTTTGCCTTTTCCATCGGAGCATATTTAGCTTATCGCAGAACAGTCCAACAAAAAATCCAGCCTGATCATATCCTGAACCTTATTATAATTATCATTCCTGCGGCAATAATCGGGGCCAGAATTTACTATGTAATATTCAGTTGGCATAATTATATTGAAAGCCCTATGGAGGTTTTTGCCATATGGCATGGAGGACTTGCCATTCACGGAGGAATTATCGGAGGGATTTTGGCAGGGCTTTGGTATGCAAAAAAATATCGTTTGGACCCTTGGAACATTGCTGATATAATTGCCCCCAGCCTGATCCTTGGACAGGCAATAGGCAGATGGGGCAATTTCATTAATCGGGAGGCTTATGGCAAGCCAGTTTCAGAAAGTGTTATCTCACATTTTCCGGAATTTATCAAAAAGCAGATGTATATAGATAATCAGTACCACCACCCTGCCTTTTTTTATGAATCTGTCTGGGATCTGGCAATATTTATTTTTCTTTCCTATTACTGGTCCTTAAGAAAAAATCCAGGAGAAATTGCTGCCTTATATTTGATTACTTATTCTCTGGGTCGAATTATTATTGAGGGACTTCGCATGGATAGCCTGATGGCCGGACCGGTCAGAGTTGCTCAACTAATCAGCCTTTTGTCCATTGTTGCCGGCATTTCAATATTTTATTTCATTAAAAAAAGAAAATAGGACTAAAAATTTTAAGGTGGATTATGAAAATAAGTAAAAAGCGATCCTCAAAAGCAAAAGGACACAACAACAACCTAAAATATCAGATTACCGGCATTGCAATGATAACTGTAGCAGCATTGGGGGCTGCCAGTCTCTTCACTGATGCTCTGGGACCGGTAGGGAAATTACTGATAGACACTATGGACCTTTTAGCAGGTAAAAATGAATATCTTATTGTGCTGGCAATATTCCTTTGCGGCTTCAAATTCACCTCTGAAAAAAGCAAAATAAAAATGACTCCCAGATCTGTAGGTTTTATGATAATTATTTTGGTCCTTCTGACCTTCGCCCATATTAATATTCCCAAGGACCTTACTTTTCAGCAGGGCCTTACCGGTCAAGGGGGAGGTATTATTGGCGCCATATCGGCTTACATAATAATGAGTTTTTTCGGCCGAGTGGGCACCTACATTATACTATCCTCATTAACCCTTGTGGCTATCACCTTAATCACAGGCTATACCTTGGGACAACTGGGTTTGTTGGCAGCACTTAAAACAAAGAAAACCGGAAGTGAAATTTGGAACTGGATCTTTGATTTATTAACTGAGGATGTTGAGCAGAAAAATTATTCTGATAAAAGACATTCCCCCACCCAGCCGGCATTAGATTTCTACAAGTCTGATCAAGAAATATCGGAAAGCTCTAAAGCTGCTGAGGGCTCCTTGCCTAGGAATGGAAGCAAAGCAAAAGACTCACCGAAAAAAACACATAAGGATGCAGAGGATATTTTCAGCCTTCCTGCTCAGCCCCTTGCTGACGGAAGAATTTATAGCCTGCCAAGCATCTCCCTACTTAACAAACCGAAAAAGATTACCAATGAGGTTTCCGAACGGGAGATTACAGAAAGAACCCGCATTTTGGAGGCCACTTTGGCTAATTTCGGCATTGCTGCCAAGGTCTCCGGCATATCAGTAGGACCTGCTATTACTCGATATGAAATTCAACCACCTCCCGGAATAAAAGTAAGTAGAATTGTGGGCCTTTCAGATGATATTGCCCTTGGAATGGCAGCACCGGGCGTGAGAATTGAAGCTCCAATTCCCGGTAAAGCAGCCGTGGGAATTGAGGTGCCAAACAGAGAAATTTCTCCCGTTGCCTTAAGAGAGCTCCTGGAGAAAAAAGAGTTTTCCAACTCACCCTCCAAGCTTACGGTTGCCCTGGGAAAGGATATTACTGGAACCACTATTACCGCAGATCTAGGCAAAATGCCTCATCTCTTGGTGGCCGGAGCCACCGGTGCAGGGAAAAGTGTATGCATGAATACAATTATTGCCAGTATTTTGTTTAAAGCCACTCCCGATGAAGTAAAGCTTTTGATGATCGATCCCAAAAAGGTTGAGCTAACTAATTTCAATGGGATACCTCATCTGATCTCCCCTGTAGTAACTGATTCAAAAAAGGCTGCCGGGGTATTGCGATGGGCGGTTAAGGAAATGGAGCAAAGATACGAGAAGTTTGCTTTAGCAGGAGTTCGTGATATTGGAAGATATAACAAAGCTAATCAGGATATTTATCAAGAGTCCTCACCTATAATGCCCTATATCATAATAATTATTGATGAGCTTGCAGACCTGATGATGGTTGCTCCGGCTGATGTTGAGGATTCCATCTGCCGTCTGGCTCAAATGGCCAGAGCTGCCGGTATTCATTTGGTCATAGCCACTCAGCGGCCTTCGGTGGATGTTATTACTGGTCTGATCAAAGCCAATATCCCCTCAAGAATATCCTTTGCTGTATCCTCACTGGTAGATTCACGGACTATTCTTGATATGGGTGGTGCAGAAAAATTGCTGGGAAGAGGTGACATGCTCTTTTGTCCGGTTGGAACCTCCAAGCCTACCCGAGTTCAAGGGGCATTTCTTTCCGACCGAGAGGTAGAAACTCTGGTGGATTATATTAAGGAGCAGGCAAAGCCCATATATGATGAAGATGTTCTCAACGCACCCCCTGCAGGGACAACAAAACAAGAAGCCAGGGAGGACTCTGATGAACTGCTTTCCCAAGCTGTAAAAATATTTATAGAAAGTGGCACTGCATCAATCTCTATGTTGCAAAGACGACTTCGCGTAGGCTATGGGAGAGCCGCCAGGCTGGTTGATATCATGGAAAGAATGGGGATTGTAGGGGGCTTTGAGGGAAGCAAGCCCCGGAGCATTCTAATGTCCCTGGATGAATATTATCAAACTTTTGATAATGAGCAGTAGTATTTTGTTGTTTTTTTAGACTTTCCCAATTGAAAAAAATATGGGATAATGGCTTGAGCATTATTTAAGGAGGCTAAACTTGGATTCTATTTTTGATTTCACAATGTTCTATATTTTTTGTGGTCTTTTTATCTTAATTGGTATTATTTCTAAAATATTTAAGACAAAAGTCGATAATATAATAGAAAAAACTGAAAATAAAGCAAGTGGACGAGCAATTAATTAAATGGAGGGTAATACTTTGACCAAAAAACAATCTGTTAACGAAAACTTATCCAATAGCTACAGCAACACCATCTTAAGAATTAAGAAGGATATTGTTTGGGTTGCTGCCTATGCTGTAATTTCCCTTACTGTTGGCATGATAGTAGGCAATCTCCTAAGAGCGTAATACATATACAAATAATTCCGGAATCTGTTCTCCTGTCCAGGCTAGCCCAGCATTCTCCCCAGCATAAACTCATTAGCAGCATTTTCAAGAGAGTCATCCAATGGTTTAAGATTCCAAGGATGACCTCTTCTTTCCAGTGCCCGGCTAATCAAATAATCTGTAATTAAAGGATTTTTGGGGAGTAATGGACCATGAAGATATGACGCGATGACATTCTTATATTGTGCCCCTTCCCTTTGGTCCTTGCCATTATTGCCGTATCCTGACAGCACAATACCCAAAGGTTCAATATCACCTAAAAAAGTACACCCGGAGTGATTTTCAAAGCCGGTTATTTTGTGACTCTCTCCTCCAAGTTGGATTTCCACTGCAATATTGCCAATAAGCCTTTTTTCACCACCGATTGTATGAAAGTCAAGTAAATCCAAGCCCGGTATTATTTTCCCCTCAATGGTCTGATAATATTTGCCCAGCAATTGATAACCACCACAAATTGCCAAAATCGGCAAATTATCTTCAATGGCCTTCCAGAGAGAGTCTTTTTTTTCTGCCAAATCTGCAGCCATAAGATTTTGCTCTCTGTCAGAGCCGCCACCAAGAAAAACAAAATCCATTTCAGAAAAGTCGACCATATCTCCAATATTAACAAAATGGAGCTCTGTTTCTATTCCTCTCCACTGACAGCGCCTGGTTATTGCTGCCACATTTCCCTGGTCTCCATAAAGATTGAGAAGATCCGGATATAAATGACATATTTTAAATGTCCCTTTAAATTCTCTGTGCATTTTGGCTAATTATCCTTTCCACAGGCCATAACGCTGTATAGGTGGCCAATATATATGCGCCGCCGCCTTTTCCTTCGAACATCATTTCTACAGCACAATTATAATCCTTTATTATCAAAAGCTTAGAGCTTCTGATTCCTGCATATTTAAGTCTTAAGGCTATCTCCTCAGCCCTTATTCCCGAACAAACAATGCTTAAAAACCTTTCTTGACACTCCTCCAGTATTTCAAAATCCACATCCCATAGCCAAGATATATCCCGACCATCTGCATCATTATCATTGATTGCAATCATTAAATCCAAAGGGTTTTCTGACATTGCCAAAACCGCCTTTAATCCTTGATTGAAACCGGTAGGATTTTTAACTAAATGAAGAAAAATGGATTTATCTTGATATTTAAAAATTTCCATTCTGCCTGTAGCCGGTTTGAACTTTCCTAGGGTATCAACTATTTTTTGAGCATTAATCTGCAAAAAATTTAAAGTCGCAAAGGCAGCTAACGTATTGTATAGATTATAGATTCCATAAATAGGAACATCCAGCTTTATTCTTTCACTAGAGCTGTATTCTATCAGACAGCTGGTAGAATATGACTTGAACTGAGGGGAAATACCCTCAATATCCGGCTTTAAACGACTAAAGCCACAACCGGTACAGGAATAACTTCCCAATTGGCTGTACTGATAATAGCTGTAGTCTAATTTTTGACCACATAGAGGACAAAACTTACCTTCACTTACAGATGAGGGAACAAAATGAGAGTCCAGATATTTTTCCAGTCCATAATAAATTGAGGACTGGCCTGTAGTTCTCCCCAGCTGTGCCACTAAGGGGTCATCACCATTTAAAACAAGCCTTGTCTTCTTGTAGTTTTTAAGGGCATTGGCTACTATGCCTACAGTTTTGTCCAGCTCACCGAATCGATCCAGCTGATCTCTGAAAAAATTGGTAATTACAACACAGCCGGCATCAACTTGAGATAAAACTACAGGAAATGCTGCTTCATCAATCTCAAGGCAGGCATAATCAAAACTCCTATTTCCCCAAATATCCATTTCCCTTACAAACACTGTAGCAATCCCATATACCAGATTGGCACCCTCACGATTAATCAAAACCCTGTATCCAGACTCCTCCAGAACAGACGCTATCATATTGTTGGTAGTAGTTTTGCCATTTGTCCCGGTAACCAGGATAATGCCTTTTTTTACCCTTAACGCCCCAAGTCTGATAATCTCGGAACTGATTTTAAGGGCCAACCTGCCAGGCAGAGAAGTTCCTTTACCCTTACCCAGAAGCTTAATCATTAACAGAGCCAGTTTACCTAGGATAAGGGCTGTAATTAAACGAATTTTTTTCATAAGTCCCCCAAAATAAAAATAACTGAAACAAATATGGCCTTACTTATCAATTACTGACTCTCCTTGCGGATTAGACCAGGCAGAACAGTCAGTTACATTATTGCTACTATGCATCCTGCCGATATTGCAGCTTTTGCACTCACCGCTTAAGGGGCGGCAGGGCTCTGAATGAATTAGAATATTAGACCCGGGAAGCTTTTCCTTAATAAAACTTTCTATTCCCTTACAAACCTCATTTACATCATAAATTAACTGATCTCTGGGAACCACCAAGTGCAGATCAATATATCTATCCGGGCCGGAACGCCTAGTTCTCAAAGCATGATACTGAACATACCTTTCCTGATATTCATCCAGGGCTGAGATAATAATTC
>JAAXTT010000247.1 GCA_013336365.1 Peptococcaceae bacterium | reverse complement strand
ATAATTGTTTAGCTGAATCGCATCTTATACTCAAAACACCTTTTCCCTGATAATTTCTGTCGCCTTCCTGTCAGCGGGAGCGAGAGCTAGGCATAACAGTTCGCACCGTACCTACAGGGGTTTCCTCTCACGCTTACCGGTCTACCGGCAGTAGCCCTGTTACTCTCACCAGGAGGCAATCTTGACCAAGGATTGACTGAATGGAATTCGGTATTATTTTTTGAAGTAAGGAGAAAGGCTAAGCATATATACCTCCTCCCAGACTCACCATTCCGGTTTACAACTTCCTCCCGGAAAATGGTGAGCCATTTTTATTTGCTTCTTTAATAGTTCTATTTGAACTTTTGGTGATATTAACTAATTAACTTTCAAAATTTATTTTAATTGCAAGAGGAACATATTTTCCTCTGCAGGGGGTCTACCTTCCGACGTTTGATCGGATTAAAAAGGTAGGCCTTTCTTTTTGCTGTTTTTCCATTAAGCATCTTCACTTAATCGCCATACCAGACAAAAAAAGGTTTGGCATTACGGTTATTCTTATTTATCAATTGCGAGGCATAAAAAAACCCCTTTGTTCAACGCAATCCGTTCAACAAAGGGGAGCTACTCAAGGGAGAGGATTCTCTTGAGTAGCATTACACTTAATCGAATTGATTTAATGATATTTTGTAAAATAATTATTCAACTACAAATCAACCTGCAGTATCTTGACAAATTTATCATCACCCGGAAACAAGCTCACCGCAGTTGGTCCGTTTCCATTTTATTAATGGCATAATGTGTAGGACATGAGCATACAAAGGAGTGCCCAAACGAAGACCTATAAGGACAAGGCTCAGAATTTGAAATCTTGATGAACATTAAATTACTTCCAAATGGATACTCCACCTCACAAGCAGGCTTAGCACCAATCAAACTAGAATCAAGACATGAAAAACCGTACTGGCATTTTGCTGTGCTTGTTATAATATCATCTGGTATTTGATACATCATAGATTCCAATGCGAGGTTGAAGTTTTAAAATCTACAAAGTGTCCCCTTTTACAGACGAATCAAGACAGAATCATAAAAAACCCATTCCCGCAATTGTTGTATCTACCCAAATTCAATAGGTAATATTACCTAGCAACAACGAACCGCTACGAGGTAACAGGTTAATATAGTTCAATTATTAATAATTTAACCGGAAAGTTAAACAGGTATAAAATTATGAATAATAGTCGTGGGTGCGGATCATGTCAGCCCCAGCAGCACCTGGCGAGTTCTTGGCCAAGCAGGGTTGCTGCAGAAATGGAACCGGAAGAAAAGCCTCAAGGGCACCGGCTTTGTGCAACCGCTCAGGCCCCATGACCATTGGCATGTGGATATTTCCTATATCAACATTTGCGGCACGTTCTATTATTTGTGCAGCATTCTCGATGGGTGCAGTCGTTTCATCGTCCATTGGGAAATCAGGGAACAGATGACAGAAATGGATGTAGAGATCATTCTGCAACGCGCCAAAGAGAGC
>JAAXTT010000151.1 GCA_013336365.1 Peptococcaceae bacterium | reverse complement strand
CTTATTTCCTTAACCAAACTCCAGCCATCCAATCCGGGCATCATTACATCTAAGATAATCAAGGAATATTCTAATTTGGAATATAAGGTAAGGGCCTCCAACCCATCTGCGGCTTCCTCTATAACATAGCCATGAGAGCCAATATATTCCCTAATCATTTCTCTTATTCTTTTTTCATCGTCAACGATGAGGATTCTAGCCTCATTGTCATTGCCAGAATTAGCACCTTGAGTTGCTTTAAATGACGTCATTATCATATTTCTCCCAGTTAGTTTATTGATTGCAGAACAACAATTTTATTATATTATTATTTTGATTGTTATTAATCAAATTCTGCAAAATAATCATTAATTTACTATATTAAATTGCAAATTAATTAATCCTTGACTTAGAATGAAAGTAATTCATAATTAATACTAAATAGTAATGATTATTATTAAGGAGCAGGCTTTGCATGTACAAAAAACTTTTTATAATAACTGCTTTATTTTTCAGCTTACTTATAGCAGGCTGTGGACAATCTAACCCGATAAAACCGGATTTAGGGGGGGATAAAAAACTGCAGGTTTACACCAGTATTTATCCCATTTTTGAATTTACAAAACAAATTGGCGGAGACAGGATAAGCTTAAAGAATATTATTCCTCCCGGTTCTGAGCCTCATGACTGGGAGCCCAGTCCCCAAATAATTGCAGAAATATTAAACGGGGATATCCTGATTTTATCCGGCTCCGGAGCTGAACCTTGGGCCGGAAAAATTCTTGACATTATTGACCTCAATAAGACCAAAGTAATTTACGCCGGAGCCAATGTTCCTCTTATGGATGCAAAGCATAACGATCTTAAGAAAAATCAAGCTCTAAGCAATATCAGCACCGATCCTCATATCTGGCTCGATCCTCTAAACAGTAAAATAATGGTCAACAATATTACTGATAGCTTAATTAAACTTGATGAATCAAATAAAAAATATTATATTGAGAAATCAAAAGCTTATATTCAAGAGCTGGATAAGCTTGATCAGGAATTCCTAAGTGGTCTAAAAAACACATCTCACCGGGAATTTATTACCTCCCATGATGCTTTTGGCTACTTAGCAAAAAGATATGGTTTAGTCCAGATACCAATAAGAGGACTTACAGCGGAGGGTGAACCAAGCCCTGCTGATATGGCAAGGATTATTGGAGTAGCCCGGGAAAGAAAAATCAAATATATCTTCTTTGAAGCCTCAGTAAGCCCAAAGGTTTCAGAAACAGTTGCCTCTGAAATAAAAGGTGGAATCTTGGCATTAAATCCTTTAGAAAACCTTTCCACGGAGGAATTAGCGTCAGGGAAGGATTATCTTTCGGTTATGCGAGAAAATCTGAATAACCTAATAATTGCTTTGGGAGATAAATAATGAATAATAGTGGCGTTTTGGAGATTAATGAGCTTAGTTTTTCTTATGGCTGTCATACTGTTCTTGATAAAATCAACCTAAAAGTAAATTGTGGAGATATAGTTGCCATAACCGGACCTAACGGCTCGGGAAAAACTACTCTTTTAAAGCTTATCCTTGGGCAATTAAAACCAGATACCGGTTGGATTAAGCTGTATGACAACAATATCGACAAGCTTAAGAATAAATTACCCATAGGCTATTTGTCCCAGAAGGCTACCCATTTTAATCAGCAGTTCCCCGCCACAGCAAGGGAAGTTGTTACGTCAGGCTTAGCAGCAAAAAAGGGACTTTTCAAAGCTTATTCAAAAGATGACTTGCTAATCATTGAAAAAACCCTATTAATGGTAAATATGAGCCAGTATGCCAACCAACTTATCGGTAGCCTATCCGGAGGTCAGCAGCAAAAGGTGTTTTTAGCCCGTGCCTTAGTTTCTCAACCCGATATCATTATTTTAGATGAACCGGTAACCGGTCTGGACATTGATGCCCAAAAGGAAATATACAGGCTTCTGGCTGATCTTAACCAAAACCACAGGCTTACTGCCCTGATTGTTTCCCATGAATTAGAAGGCTTGGAATCTATTGCAACCCACCAGGTATGTCTGGATAAAAAAATGTGTAGCTGTGCTTGTCATAAATATCTGAATCCCTTAGCTCAAATCAAATACTGCGAAAAAAAGAGTTCCAACCCAATGCTAAATTTTTAGGAGCCTATAATGGAAATTTTTCAATATGATTTTATGTATAGAGCCTTTCTTATCGGGATAATTGTTGGTCTGATTTGTCCGGTAATAGGACTTTTTATCGCCCTGAGAAGAATGTCAATGATGACAGACGCATTGGCCCATGTCTGTTTGTCAGGAGTTGCTGCCGGTTTAATTACCGGAATACCTCCGGTTTTGAGTGCCGCCCTTTTTGCTACCGGAGGTGGTTTGGTCATTGAAAAGCTGAGAAAACGCTTCAGTAGCTATTCGGAAATTTCAATTGCTATTATTATGTCCACCGGTGTAGCTCTTGGAGCTATCATCCTTGATTTGGGAAAGGGCTATGGCAATAATCTGATGGCCTATCTATTTGGGAGTATTGTAGCTATCAGCCCTAATGACATACTAATCATAACCTTAACAGGTTCCATGGTTTTAATCCTGATTTTTTTTCTGCGCAAGGAATTGTTCTCGATTGCCTTTGATGAGGAAAATGCCCGAATCAGCAGGATTCCAGTAGATCTGATCAATACCCTTTTTACAATAATTACAGCGTTGACAATTGCAATGTCAATCAGAGTGATTGGAATTCTTATGGTTTCTTCTTTAATGATCTTGCCGGTGGCAGCAGCAATGAGTATAGCAAAAAGCTTCAAAAACGCAGTTGTAATTGCTGTGATTTTCGCTCAAATAGCTATAGTAATAGGTCTGTTCGCCTCATTTTACATAAACCTGGCTCCGGGCGGATCAATTGTAATGACCTCGGTAGTTTTACTGATAGGAACCTTTGTCTGCAAAGCAATATTGCCAAAACGACCCTGAATCCTGCCGAATATACAAAAAACCCTTAGTTGTTTGTTTTTTTTAAGAGTGCCTTGGCATGCTCTAATGCTGCCTGGCTTTCTTCAGACTCGGAACCACCCAGCATCCTGGTCAGCTCCCTCAGCCTACCTTCAAAATCTAAGGTTTCAACCTCAGCAGATGTTCTGCCCTTAATATTTCTTTTTGCTATGAGTAAGTGATTTTTTGCCAAGCTGGCCAATGGAGATGAATGGGTGACTGAAATAATCTGCATTTTACTGCTTAGCTGGTAAAGCTTCTGACCCAAAGACCATATTGTCTGGCCACCTATTCCGGTTTCAATCTCATCAAAAATTAAGGTGGGAATTCCCTCCAACTCTGCCAAAATTGTTTTAACTGCCAGCATTATTCTGGAGGTTTCCCCACCGGAAGCAACCCGCGACATAGGCCTGGCCGGCTCCCCGGGATTTGTGGTAATGAAAAATTCTATCCTTTCATTACCAATGCCGGTTATATTTTTTTGTTTTGTAAAAACAACATTGAAAATTATCCCTGGCATCTCCAAATCCACAAGCTCCTTGGTAATATCTTTTTCCAAGATTAAGGCGGTTTTCTTTCTCTCCTCCGTTAAATTATCAGATTCACCGACCAGCTTGCTTGTAATAATCGAGAGCTCCTCTTCCATAAGCTCAACTCTCAATTCATTATTTTCAAGTTCTGCTAATTCATCCTTTATTCTATCGCCATAGGCTAAAATTTCCTCTATGCTGCTGCCATATTTCTTTTTAAGCTTTTGAATCAAGGCTAACCTGTCTTCAACAGTGTCCAAGGTCATGGGATAAAAATCCAGCCTTTCGATTTCCAGGGAAATCTCC
>JAAXTT010000042.1 GCA_013336365.1 Peptococcaceae bacterium | reverse complement strand
ATTAGTTTCTTTTATTATTTTATTAATTATATAAATTAATTCATCTCCGGAAATATAACCGCCCTGTTCACAAGATATTATATAGCTGACTCCTGCTGATGCTATTCTCTCTTTGGTTACTCTGCCTATTTCATCCAATTGCCCCATAATAAATATCAGATTTCTGACCTTGTCTACTGCCCAAATAGTGATTTCTTCAGTAGCTAAATCACTTAGGGGGTTATTACAACCTAATATAATAAATATATCCGGCCTAATATCCAGGATTATTGCTTTTATATCATCAAATTCATTCAGAATTAATAAATCTAAATGATCTGAAAAGCGTCTCTTGATCCATCCCTCGACCTTAGGATCACTGGCGAAAATAAGTGCCAGTAGCTTTTTTCTCTGTCTTTTTATTTCTTCACTGCGTTTTTCTTCTTCTATCCCTGTTAAATCATCAGGGATTATTGCTTTTATTTTTTTTGTGGGATTATCCAGGCTTTTCTTAAAACTGATGTCCTTAGAATCAAAGTCAAACTTAATTCCTCCCAAAGGAAAATCCCTGACTTTAGCCGGTCTAAAATCCCTATAATCCGCAATAGTCATTGGATTTTTAATCCACTCAAGTAGTTCCCCACCACTGAATTTTGAAATCTGATGTATATCATATATTCCCAAAGAAATAATGTTTAATATCAGTTCAGATGAATTTTGTCCAGGTAATAATAGTAAAATCCTAATATTGGGCTCAGACATCCTTAATGCTCTGAGTTTTAAAAGAAGAGACTGATTTCTATTGATTTCTCCTTCAGAAATCCCAGATGCTTGGGCCAATCCATTGACAACCAATACATCCGCTTTTGATTTCTTTCCCTTTAACCTAACCAGTGCAGCGTCAAGAGTATATTCAAATCCGACTAGTTCAAAATTATTCACTTTTAATAAATCTACAATATTTTGATGTAGCTCAACACCTACAATTAAGAATATTTTAGCCAAGATTTAATCTCCCCCTTTGTCTTTGTCCAATGACATCGGGTCTAAATAAATTGTTTCCCCTTGCCCAGACCTAATCTCAAAGTGCAGATGGTCTCCAGAGGATAAGCCCGTTGACCCAGCATTTCCTATGTTCTGACCTTGGTCAATTTCCTGCCCAATTTTCACCCTTATTTTATCCAGATGTCCATAAACGGTCTTATATTTACCATGATTTATCATTATCATTTTGCCATATCCTGAAATCCAGCCCGCCAACAAAACTTTACCGGACCAAGCTGATAAAATTGGAGTCCCCTTTGGACACGCAATGTCTATGCCTTTATGAAATATCATATCTCTCAATATGGGATGAACTCTCCAGCCGTAAGCTGAGGTTATTTCATGATAGTCCTCTAGAGGCCATCTATATAACTCATTATGCTTAAAGTTGAAATATTCATCATTCTCAGTATCGGCAAACAACTCAGTAATATTGCCTGAAAGATAGCTTGCAAAATACTTGAAATCCTCATCATAATTCATAGCTAAGTTGAGAATCAGCTCCAAATCACTATTTTTAGGCAACTGATTTTCCATGAGCAATTGTCTTAGTTTCTCAAAATATGGACCCTCCTGTTTAGTTCCAACCAATACCGGATAATATGCTTCCTCAATAATATTTCTCTTAGAATCTTTGTAATAATATTTAGTTCTCTTCCAATCATAACTAATGTTTTTAACCTCATATGATTCAACCTTCACTAACAGAGGTATAGTATGGCGATAAGTTCTGGATTTCTCAATAACACCTTCACCATTAGAAGAACTTTCTGACCAAGAATATCTATAATACAGCTCAAAATTTTCCCAATGCAATTGTGGCTTAAGTTTGTCAAAGTGCCCCTGGGGGTTTGGATTTCTTGCCATTAATCCTGTAATTAGCGGATCTCCCAATATCCTATCTACAGCTGCCATCAAACCCCAGTTTACCCCATGTGACTTTGCCTGAACTCTCTCAGATGGTATGCCACTGTCCTGATCATAAAACCTGGCCCAGACATCACCTACTTTTGCATTATTATCTATATCCTCACCTTTTTGGTTTTCAATTTTTGAATTATACAGTGCCTCCTGAGAGGTAAACTGATCAAGCCATCCCTGATATAGATTGATATATTCATCATAAAGCCTCTGATCATCTGATAATTGCCAATCATCTCTTTTGCCGGTTGAGAAAATTGATATTGACCCAGAAACTTTTCCTCCATCTTCTGCGTTAACACTCTCAATAATAAATTTCGGTAAGACAAAGAGAAGATAAATAACAAAGAAAAAAAGTGCTGTCACAATCAACACTGGAACGACATAGGGTAATAATCTTATCAATATTTTTTTAACTAAGAATGAAAAATATCTATTACACTTAATTTTCGACAAGCCACCTTACCTCCAGCTTGAATCATTAACACCTCCCATGCCTCCTGAATATTGACCTTTTTGAATTTTTTCAAACATCAATCTAAAATTCTGAGCCTGTCTGATTCTATTGAATTCATTTTTTAAATCAATCTCTGTCGGGTTTTCATTGTCATGTAAAGTTGATATTGCCCGGTCAACTCTTTCCCTACTCATCGGAGCTAACAACGGCGATAGTGTTCTTACTCCCCTAGAAGCTGAAGAGGCTGTCAAGGCAGCAAAATGCCCAAGATTATTATTTCCAAATGTTTTTATAGCAAGACTTGCAGTTACACCCGGATCCATCAGCATAGAGTTGTCAATAATTCCCGTAGACCCTTCAAATCCCCGATCCCTTACCTCCCTTACAAAAGTTTTTACTCTGGAACCAGATTCCTGAAGATTTTTAATTGCATTTCCTCCGAATGTTATACCACAATCCATACCCGTCAATGCATCACCAAACATTGCCCCCGTCAGTATGCTGCCTCCTATTCCTCCGGCACCCTTGAAAGCAGTTGCAATCCCTGCTTTACTTATAAAACTGCCAAGCCCTGGATAGTCCTTGCCAAGAAATTTTCCAGGAATCATTCCACTATCTTCCTGTCCGGAAGGGTTATTATCAGAAAGCATATTTGTGCTTTGCCTAACACTACTGCCCGATAAAATACTACCTAAGGAAAAAACCGCACCCATGCCAAGGGTTGAGCCAATGCCTGCAGAGATGCTCGAATCCCCTAGCCCTAGAGAAGATCTAACCAAGGTACTGATTGTAGGTAAGGAAATCATGCAGACCAGGGTTATCCAAAAATTCCCATTGTTAATAAAGCCTATGAAAAATGCTAAGCCCACAGCTAATCCTGCCGGCATGAAAACATAGGAGGAAAATTCTCTTAGCCATAAAATCAAAGCATTTCTTCGACTTGGGAAAATCGAATTTATTAAAGCTATTGGTAAGATACCAATTAGTATTGCAATAAATAATTTTCGCACTGCAAATTGAAAATTTATTATTCCAATAGATATACAGCCAATCAAAGCTATTAATGCGGATCCAATAGATCTGGTATCTCTATTGTATATAGTATGGAGAAATGATTGCTGTACTTCATCAGCCAAAAAACTATGGCAAAGCGCAATAATTGCTCTGTTTATATCGAAGAAGACGCTTAGTAAATATGGTGTGGTCTTGAATAAAACAGCACATAATATTATGCCTACCAGCAAGCTTCGAGCTGTTATCAATGCTGAGCTACCTGAAGAATTAAATAGTAACACCAATCCGGCAATTACAATTCCAACAGCCATGAAGATAGGCATTCCCTTGCTTGCGTTATCATAAAACCCTGCTACAACCTCAAACTCTTTATTATTAAAAATATTCCATATCATTTCTTCATCACTATTATTGGTGTCATCCAGTCGTAGAGAATCATCCAAATCAATTTCATATACTAGTTCCAAAGGATCATAAAGTCCAACAACCTCAATCAGCCAATTTGGCAAGGCCATAATTAAATCTGCAGCTAATCTTTCCGGATAATCTGTTATTTTTTCATATTCTCTCTGCCTTTCTTCCTGTCCATTTATTCCCTTTGTTGATTGATCCTGCTTGCTACTGCTGATTCTATTCCTTTCTTCTGGAGTCAAAGCTATCACAGGGTGCTTATTTGTCTCCACTCCAGCAATAATTCCACCATTTATTCGATAAAGGTAGGTATGTCCAGCTTTCACCTGTTCATCATAGAATTCTATTTCTTTTACTGAATCAGCCATATAATTAATAGTTACTGGATTTACAACTTTGCCACCAAGAGTTATTTGTTTATCAATTGCCCTATATTTTTTATTAAGATCATGGATCCAGTAGTTAGTCCCGGCAACTTCCCATTTTTCAATAGTATAATGTTCAATCCCTGATAATTTTTGCCATGAAACCTTCACAATATTATTGTCCGGCAATAAAACTGCTGACATGTACTTTATTGGTTCTAATGACCCGGCCCCTACAGGTAAACAAAAGCACAAAACCAAAATAAGCAGTAATATAATTTGCCCAAAATGCCTAATCAATCTTTTCTGCTCCTCTTTTAAGCATTTCTACTACATCGTTTGGATCACTGGTAAACATCAGATACTCTCTGGGGAAATGAGTTATATTAACTAATGCGGAATCGTTATCTACTTTAATTATTCCCTGGCCCTTTTTAAAAAGCAAAGTACAGGAAGCCTCTCCCTCACTGAGGTTAAATTTTTCCTGCACTGCCTCAATATCAACGCTATCCTGCTTTAACAATATCTTTGTAGTTGAGTTTTTCAAAACACCAATTCCCTGTTCAACTCGAAGAAAAACTTCAAAACCTTGAGTTGAGCTACACATGGAAATATTTTTCTTTCTGGAGCGACGAAATGCATTCTCAAGCCAACTGGAAAGCTCCGGAACACTCTTATCCATTATCAACTGAGACTCATCAGTTACAATCATTTTTAGCACAGAGGAATCATTGCCGAAAATCTCCCAAGTCCATTTAGTGGCTATAAATAGTCCTAAAGGGCGAAGTATCTCTTCGTCCAAATCTGATACACAAATAGCAAATGCTTGGCACTGAGAAATATCAACATTAGATTGACAATCAAATATGGCGTTAGCAGGTGCACCACCATACTTTGTAAAAATCTTTAATATTTCGGTTGCATTATTTAAGTCAGCATCCTTGAGCATTAATTCATACAAATCAGAAAGGACAGGCATAGCTTTCTTTTGTCGCTCAAGATTAAACTCCACACCGGTTCTTGGCATTGGTTCATAAAGGTCATTGGGATTTTCAGTTATTCCCTTTACTGTGTAAAGGGACTTAATTAGATTTTCAATCTTTATTTTCACATTGGCACTTAAAACTTCATCTTTGCAGTCATAGCTCCTTATCATCCTGAAAACTACTGCTCTGACTGCCTTTACTGTTTCCTCAATATTGACTCTGACCTTCCCTTCCTCCTCATGATCATAAAGATCAAACATATTTATCCTGTGTTCTCCATAGGAGGAAAGCTCAATATGAGGAAAACCCAAGGAATACATAAGATTTTGATATTCCTTTTCTGGTGCCGGATCAATAACTGCAACTCTAACATTTTTATAACCAGCCTGAGTATATATGGGAGTAACCAAAAGTCTAGAAACCATTAATTTTATTAAAAAGCTTTTTCCAAAACCAGAACGTCCAAAGATTACTATGTTGTAATTACCATTACTAGGATGCCAAGGATTAAAAAAAACCAATGTGCCATGATTGTCCTCCCCAATAATAATCCCATTTCTATGCTTAATCCCCCCTGAACCAAAGGGAAACCAATCAGCTAAATTTGACGCTTCTGCATTACGAAATGGATAAGAAATCCGACCAGAACCTAATGGGGTCATATTTATTAATGCTTTTAGCTGATTACCATCAGCTGGCCTAAGAATAATGCCTTTTCCTGCAAAACTTTTGACCAGCATAGTAGAAAATGATCTAAAAATATCTAAGTCTGTTGCAGAGGCCAAAACCTGAATTGAAGTATTCATAATAGTCTCATCTCCTGAAACTATCTTCAGATGCTGACGCTGCAGATCTTGGATTTCCCTGATAATTCTTTGTTTTCTTGCAGGGTTATTCTCTTCTTTATATGCCACTTCTCTCTGGGCAATTCTTTGCTCTAAATTCCATAAAATCTTCTCACTGTCCGTAGGCGTTACATGAATCGAAACATCACAATCTGCTTGACCAAAATCACCTGAAAACAAACCATTTAGCATACCTGCATGGGTATATCCTGTGGTCAGTGCTGCATAGAAGCTTCTAAAATATCTTGCCGCATCCGGAGCACCTCCAATTTCCACATAATAATCATTTGTTATCTGACCAAAGCTGTTTCTGTCACCGGGAATCAGCTCTTTAAATATAGAAGGTGATATGAAATCCTTAATATTGGCAGCTCCCATTAAAATATCCGGCTGAAATCTACCATAAAACTGTTCTTCAGCTGATTTCTTTTTCTTCCTCATCAAAAACATATTGAATACCCTCCAAAAAATCCTCCGGTGTCTGAGTTGTCATAAAAAGAGAAAACATATGCTCCCTGTCGGCATCAGAAATTCTACAGTATGGTGCCAAATCCCGATTAAAGGTTGAGTAAATCATATCCAACACCTCCTCCTTATTTAACTGCCGGGATACAATATCCATTCCTTCCAAGGCAGACCTTATTACATCTGAAATAATCCTTAATTCATCCATCGCTACCTTACGTAATTCCTTTTCATCAGTTCTGGTTCTATTAATAATTGACAATCCTGAAATAATATTATTGACTAATGGATTTCCTGTTTTGATTCCTCTTTCTCCTCCTCGAGCAACTGTATCCAGAGAAAGAATAATATAACATCTCCTGTCCCTATTTTGCTTATTCTCCGTTTTTTTATCCAACCAATGGGCAAGCTCAGTTCCGTAATCTCTCAATAAACTATCTTTTTGTTCAGAACAATGTTTAATATTATTTAAGTATTCTCGAAGATCAAGAAAGCGGGTCTCTATTTTAAGGGAAAAAGGAATATTTATTGTTTGAACCAGATTTCTGAATCCAAGCCACAAACCTTGTCTTTCTTTAAAGGATTTTAAGCTTTCATTAACTGGTTCTACCTCAATTACCAATCTGAATTTCAAATCTGATATCTCAATTATCCCTTCAGAATTAATATCTTTATAGTCAAGGATATCCTGACAGCTTATTTTTTCTTTCTCCTTATCCAGCTTGAAAATCAATAAATATATTCCTACCAAAATTACTGTATAAAACAGTAACTCAGTCAATGTCAACATCCTCCCTCTGGTAAACAAAAACTCTCCTTCTGATTTTTGCTCTAAATTTATCAACAAGACTAAAAAACATATATCTTCCAACTATATTGTCATGTAAAAATGCCAACAAGACCGCTAAATATAAAGGAATAGCATGGTGCAGATGCCTTAGCAGGATATTGTCAAAAGGCAACATTGGAGTAAACTTAGAAAACTCATAAGACACCTTTCCGGCAGCTAATATTGCCAATAATTGATATAAATTAAGCCCGAAGATAAATTTCTCCGGGCAATGCTTACCTACAAAAGAATGTTTTTCACCGTACAAAACACCGCTCCCCCTTCGAGTTATCTTAATACCCTATTTAAGTAAAGAATTTACATCAACTCCCACCAGACTAAGAACGAAGGATACAATGGCTTCGGCCTTATAAACTAAAACAGCAGAGACTGCTGCACTTATTCCTCCACCCTTGATTAACTCGATTTTTCTTGGATCCCTCAAACCGCCACCAGCAGCCTGAAGTCCCATAAATAGAACTGCAAGGGCGAAGAAGGTAATAAAAAGAGTTCTTGCAGCATTAACAACACTGCCTCCAATATGACTTACCTCCATTTTAAGGGCATCCTTGCCTTGACTGGCAATAGCTTTAGAAAGATCATTATCGGTTACTTCTTCTCCAGCCCGAGGCTTACTCACATCCACTGCATAAACAGGAATTTCTGAAAGAAGAATTATCATAAGAGTTGATATCACAAAAATACAAAATTTATATTTCTTCATTGACATTCTCCTATCATATTTATTTGTTTGCTAACAATGCTTTAAACTCTGACAAATAATTTTTATTTATGATATAAATTGCTTTTCCCTCTTCAGAGATCATATTTTCCTTTAATAAAACCATTGTTTTTTTATATTTATCAATCCTGTCCGGGTCTTCTTCATTTCCTATTTTCAACTCAAGCTGATTAATCTCATTAATCAGACCCGGACATTTATATCTATAGACCGGTTTGATTCCAAATTTTCTTATCAGCCAGCCACATTTTATTTGCTGCTGTTTAGTAAGCATTAAAGGCAGGAAACCATTTCTACCATATTCAATTATATTTTTACCCTGAGAAAAATTATTGTTTCGCGAATAGGCTAACCCGTAATACATTACTCTATTCCTGTAGATACTTTTATCCTTTATAGATTTTAATTTCATTTTATTTTGACTTATTCCCTGAAGGGTTTCTGACTCTCTTACAGCTGAGACCCAGTTCAGGTCTTTTATCTTCTCAGATAATTTATCCTTTTCTGTTAAACCATAGGGATTGAAGCTTAACAATGCCATTAATAAAAAAAGATTATGATAAGAAGTAAATCCATTCTTCACAATATTCTCTAAGTCAGACTGCCTTATGCCTGTGATATTACTTATTGTCCAAAAATCTAATCCTGATCTGCTGATAAAGTGCAAAAAGTTTTCAGCGTCTATCTTTACCCTAGTTTTACAAATATCTATTTTTGTAATGGACTTATTGCAAGTCATTAAAGAAATCGGGATTTTTTTTGCCAGTCGTTGTTTTGTTTTCCGAATAGCCTGTTCTGATTTCTTTGATATTTTGGATATTTCATTGACAGAGTACCCTTTAACTAAATATTGTAAAACATTTGCCTCTGCCTCAGAAAATCTGGTATAGTCATTATCCTGATTGAGATTTGTCCTTTGATCGAGGGATAAATTTCCATGCTCCGCCCCAGAAAATTCCGGGACATATTTATTGGCATATTTCTTTCCCTTTTGCCTTATTACTGAAAAAATTTGCCTTACCTGTTTTTCTGAAATCAAGGTCAATTCAGATATCTCTTTGACACTATGATTATTGGAAAGGTCGTAAACTAATTTTTGCTGCTGACTGAGAAATATTTTGGGTAAATCAGGCAGCACATATCTTTTTTTATCCAAAATATCCCCCCCTGAAAAACAAATAATTCCAGTAAAAAAATTCTAATACCTGGTTGTTTTTTCGTCAACGCATGAAATACCAGTTTCAGACACACTATTTCCCTTTATATCCATAGGAAAAAACAAAAAAAGAGCGCCTGTCTAAGTCATAATGAAATAGACAGGTTCTCTTTTTTTAACTAATATTCATCCACAACCCGGTCTTACCTTGAGATCTGCAGATAATTATTGATTTAATTAACTTCCGGTCAGCTGATTATCCGGAGATAGTGGTTTTGTCAGATCCAGATGTCCTTTTAAACTTTCAAGCTCCTTGCCCTCAAGAATAAACTTAACTCTGTCAATGCCTTCCAGTTCAGTCAAGGTGTTGACAACTGAGTAAATCGTCATGATTTCTCCTGCTGATCCGCCCCAGTGATTATCTCTGAATTCCTTAGAGAAATCCACTGTAGCTACGTCCCCCTCAACTTTTAAAGATAGAAGAACCGTACCTTCCGGTATTGTTTTAGATAAATCCGGATTCTTGGGTCCCTTTATAAGCTCTTCAATTACCAGCTCCGGCAAAGTTGTTTTATTTACATACTTCAATTCTCTGTTCTCAGCAATCAGTTTTTCAGCCTGCTTATCTGAAAAATAGACATTTATTTTTGCAGTCTTTTCCTGTTGAACCGGTGGCTGAGGTATATCCTGGCTATTGCTTTTACAGCCTGTTATCAAGACTATTGAAAACAATAAAATAATCAATCCGAAAAAAAGAAATTTTAAACCGGAATAATATTCTCGACCCTTGAAAATGAGTTTCAATGAAATCCCTCCTAGCCCTGTTAAAAAATTAATTTTCGGTCTGTTTAATCAAATAACCCAAAACGCTTCCAAACATTGCTGCATTCTCTGCTCTTGTTGCAATATTCAATGGTCGGAAATTCTTGTTGCTATCTCCCTTCATAATACCTGCCGCCAAAGTAGCACTTACTTGACTCTCAGCCCAGTATGGGATTTTCCTGCCGTCTGTAAAAACCTGAGATGCCTTAATATTATCTGATGAGGGGAGAGACAAGGCATTTGTAATCATTACTGCCATTTCTGCTCTGGTGACCTGCTTATCAGGACGAAAGGTATTATCCTCATAGCCTGATATCACACTTCTTTCAGTTGCTGCCAAAACATAGCCTATGGACCAGTCCTGTATGCTACTGCTGTCCTTGAAATTTACCTCTCCGGTCAATGACTTCCAGCCTAAAGACTTTCCAAGCAGAACCACGAATTCTGCC